>JAICSD010000013.1 GCA_025937075.1 Vicinamibacteria bacterium
CGCCAGCAACCCGACCGCGAGGAGCGCGAGCGTCGCGTGGGGACCGGACGCCATGGCGGTGCCGACCTGATCGAGCCTCGTCGATCCCGCAATCGCGAACGCAAAGGCAATCCCGTAGAGGAAGAAGGCGCTGGAGAACGCGCCCAGCAGGAAATATTTGAACGCGCCTTCCGATCCCGGAAGGCTCGTGCGGCGCAGCGCCGTCAGAACGTACACGGACAGCGACAGCACTTCGAGCGCGAGGAAGATGACGAGGAGGTCTGTCGCCGCCGCCATCAGCATCATGCCGCTGATGCCGAACAGCGTCAGCGCATAGTACTCGCCGGCCGGCAGGTGCTCGCGCTCCACCACATCCGCCGAGAACATCATCGTCAGCACGCCGATCACGCAGAGGACGAGATTGATGAACAGCGCGAAGTTGTCGGCACGGACGACGCCGAAGCTCTGCGCATCCGTGTCCCAGAGCACGATGGATGCGGTGGCGGCGCCGAGAAGACCGATCAGGCCGAGGCCCGAGATGGGCATCCGCTCGCCCGGATGGCGGAACGATTCCGCGAGCATCGCGGCGATCGCCGAGAGCACGACGATGACGATGGGGATCGTGGCAGCGAAGCTATTCATGATGCGCCTGTCGCTGCGCGAGCGTCTCGGCCGGGGCCGGCGCGTTCGAGGCCGCCGCGGGGACAGCGCTCGTGACGCGATCGATGGTTCGCACGACCGAGGCCTCCATCGGCTTCAGGAAAATGCCGGGAAAGATGCCCATCAGGACGGCCATCGCGATTGTGGGAACCATAATGGCCCACTCGCGCGGGCTCAGATCGGGCAGCCGCCGGTTCTTGTCGTTGGTGACGTCGCCGTAGTGCACGCGCTGGAACATCCAGAGCATGTAGACGGCGGAGAGAATCACGCCAATCGCGGCACACGCCGCGAAGCGCGGGTGCCAGCGCCACGCGCCCAGCAGGATGAGGAACTCGCCGATGAACCCGTTCAGGCCAGGCAGCGCGATGGACGAGAGCGTCACGACGAAAAACGCGGCGACGAGTCGCGGCATCACGCCTTTGAGGCCGCCGTACTCGGAGATGAGACGCGTGTGCCGCCGATCCGACAGCATGCCGACGAGGATGAAGAGGCCGCCCGTGCTGACGCCGTGATTCAGCATCTGATACACGGCGCCCTGGACGCCGTTGATGTTCAGCGCGCAGAGCCCGAGCACGACGAACCCCAGATGGCTGACGCTGGAGTAGGCGACGAGCTTCTTCATGTCCGGCTGCACCATCGCGACGAGCGCGCCGTAGATGATCCCGATCACTGCAAGGATGGCGAGGACCGGCGCGAACCAGGCCGCCGCGTGCGGGAAGAGCGGGAACGAGAAGCGCAGCAGCCCGTAGGTGCCCATCTTCAGCAGCACGCCCGCCAGAATCACCGATCCGGCCGTCGGCGCCTCGACGTGCGCGTCGGGCAGCCACGTGTGGAACGGAAACAGCGGGACCTTGATCGCGAACGCGACGGTGAACGCCAGGAAGAACCACTGCTCCATCTGCCACGACAAGCGCAGCCCGTAGAGATCGAGCAGGTCGAAGCTGGGCTGCCCCGCTGACGCCGACCGCACGTACGCGAGCCCGATGATGGCGATCAGCATCAGGACGCTGCCGGCCATCGTGTAGAGGATGAACTTGACCGCTGCGTAGATGCGCCGCTCGTAGCCCCAGATCCCGATCAGGAAGTACATCGGGATCAGCATCGCGTCCCAGAAGACGTAGAAGAGAAAGAGGTCGAGCGATACGAACACGCCGAGCATCGCCGTCTCGAGCGCGAGCAGGAAGAACGAGAACAGCTTCACGTTCTTGTGCACCGACTGCCACGACGACAGCAGCGCGAGCGGCGTGAGGAATCCGGTGAGAACGAGGAGGAAGAGGCTGATGCCGTCCACGCCGAGGTGATACGAGATGCCGAACTGCGGCAGCCACGCGTGGCGCTCGACGAACTGGAAGTCGGCGCTGGCCGGATTGAAGCGCGCCCACAGGTACAGCGTCGCCGCGAACGTCAGGAGCGAAAACACGAGCGCGATGGCGCGGACCGTGGATTCGCGCTCGGGTCTGTCGCCGCGCCCTCCGGCAAGGAGAGCGAGGATGGCGCCGACCAGCGGGAGAAAGACAATCGTCGAAAGCATCATTCAGTTGTAGGGCGCATCTTCAGTGCGCCTCCCGTCACCGCCATAGATACCAGCCGAGAATCATGACCACTCCGAAGAACAATGACGCCGCGTACGCCCGGACGGAACCGGTCTGCAGGCGTCGCAGCACGCTGCTCGCGCCGCGCACCGTGTCGCCGACGCCATTGACGGCGCCGTCGATCAGCGCCGCATCCGCCCCTTTCCAGAGCGCAAGCGTCGACAGCCGCACGATCGGGTGCACGATGACGGCGTCGTAGATCTCGTCGACGTAGTACTTGTTCAGCAGCAGCTTGTACGGGCCGCTCAGGCTTCTCGCCATCGACGCTGCCGCGGCGCGATTGCGCAGCCAGAAGTACGCCGCGATGCCGATGCCCGCGAACGCGATACCCACCGAGAGCGCCATCAGCGTCAGCTCGGTGCCGGTGTCCCCCGCCGCTTCCTCGTGCCGCGCCTGTTCGGCCTCGGGGTGCACGAACGGTGTCGTCTGGAACTCGGGGTTCGCCGGTGCGGTTGCATGCGCCTGGAACGAGGGCGCGAGGAACGCCTCGATGCGATTCGATCCGCCGAGCGCGTGCGGCACGCCGATGAAGCCGGCGATCACCGATCCAAGTGCGAGCACGATCAGCGCGAGGGCCATTGCGGGCGGAGCATCGTGGAGGTGGGCGTGCGCGGGTGCGTGGGCGTGCGCGGGTGCCTGGGCGTGCACGGGTGCCTGTGCGGCAGGCTCCTCTTCTTCGGGGTGCGCAGGCGGGACCTCATGTCGGCGTTCCCCATGGAACGCGAGGAACACGAGGCGGAACATGTACGTCGCCGTCAGCAGCGATGTGACGAGCCCGATGATCCAGAGCAGCCGGTGCTCCGATGCGAACGTGCGGTAGAGGATCTCGTCCTTGCTGAAGAAGCCCGCCAGTGGCGGCACGCCCGCGATGGCGATCGCGCCGATCAGGAACGTCCAGTAGGTGATCGGCAGCGCGCGACGGAGGCCGCCCATGTTGCGGAGATCCTGCTCGCCCGCGAGCGCGTGGATCACGGCGCCCGACCCGAGGAACAGCAGCGCCTTGAAGAACGCGTGCGTGTAGAGGTGGAAGATCCCCGCCGCGTAGGCGCCCACGCCCATCGCCAGGAACATGTAACCGAGCTGCGAGACCGTCGAGTACGCGAGGACGCGCTTGATGTCGTTCTGTACGAGCCCGATGGTCCCCGCCAAGAGTGCCGTCGCCGTGCCGATTCCCGCAACGACCGCCAGCGTGATCGGCGCGTGCGAGAACAGCACGGCGTTCCGCCCGATCATGTACACGCCCGCGGTCACCATCGTGGCCGCATGGATCAGAGCGGAGACCGGCGTCGGACCTTCCATCGCGTCCGGAAGCCAGACGTAGAGCGGAATCTGCGCGGACTTACCGGTCGCGCCCAGGAACAGCAACAGCGTCGCGGCCGTGATCACGCCGGCCGTCTGCTCCGGCGGCAGACCCGCCACGCGCGACGCGACGACCTGGAAGTCGAGCGATCCATACGTCGCGAAGATCAGCAGCATCCCCAGGATGAACCCGAAGTCGCCGATTCGGTTCACGACGAACGCCTTCTTGCCCGCGTCCGCCGCGGACTTCTTGCGGAACCAGAAGCCGATCAGCAGATACGAGCAGAGGCCGACCCCTTCCCAGCCGACGAACATCACCGGGAACGTCGAGCCTAGCACGAGGACGAGCATGAACGCGGCGAACAGGTTGAGAGACGAGAAGTAGCGCGCGAACTCGCTGTCCGTCTCGCCGTGCATGTACGCCGTCGAGTAGATGTGGATCAGCGAGCCGACGCCGGTGACGATGAGAATCATCACGCCGGCAAGCGGATCGACGCGCAGCGCGAAGGGGATCTGCAGATCGCCGGACGGAATCCAGTTGAACAGCGTCTGCTGCGTCCCGCCGGGCTGCATGCCAACGAACGCGACGACGGAGATCGCGAACGCGGCGATCATCACCAGGCACGCAATGCCGCCCGAGACGGATTTCGGCAGACGCCTGCCGAGAAACAGGTTGATGAGGAACCCGATGAACGGCAGGAGCGGAATCAGCAGGAGCATCGATTAGACCGGGGGGCTTCGCCCCGCCGGACCCCCCAACGCCGTCGCTCGCGGGGGCCCCGTGCCCCGCTCCGCTCCGGCGGGCGCGCCTGCAGCGCGCTATGTCCGGTGCATGACATTAGTTGCCTCTGCGCGTCATCAAGGTAGGTCTACCACTTGAGCATCGTGAAGGCGTCCGGGCTGAGCGACTCGCGATGCCGGAAGAGCGAAATCACGAGTGCCAGACCGACCGCCGCTTCGGCGGCCGCGACGGTCATCACGAAGAACGTGATGATCTGGCCGTCGACGGTCCCCAGATACCGCCCCACCGCGACGAACGTGACGTTCACCGCGTTCAGCATGATCTCGATCGACAGGAGGATCGTGATCAGGTTCTTGCGCAGGAACACGCCCGCCGTGCCGATCGAGAACAGAATCCCCGACAGGATCAAATAGTGATTGAGTGTGACCACTACGGCTCCTTCCGCGCGATCACGACCGCGCCCACCATCGAGACCAGGATGAGGATCGATGTCACCTCGAATGCGAACGCATGCGTCGTGAACAGCGAGCTCCCAATCCGCGCGACCGAGCTGATCGACGCGGTCGTCTGCTGATCGGAGCCGAAGGCGGTCACGCCGAGGCGCATCAACGCCCACACCAGCTCGACGACGAGCGCGAGCGAGAGCGCGCTGCCGAGGACGATCGAGCGCATAGGCACGCGAGGACCCGGCAACTCCTCCTCGCCCTGCGCGTTCAGGAGCATGACGACGAACAGGAAGAGCACCATGATCGCGCCGGCGTAGATGATGATCTGCGTCACCGCCGTGAACGGCGCGTCGAGCAGGACGTAGAGGCCGGCCAGCGCCCCGAACGAGACGATGAGCAGCATGACGCTGTGCATCGGACTGCGGAGTCCGACCACGAGCAGCGACGCGATCACCGCGATCGCTGCGAAGATGTAAAAGGCGATCAGCTCCATCTCACCCCAGCCACACGACCAGCGCCGCTGTTGCAATCAGGTTCAGCACGGCCGCGGGCAGCAGCCACTTCCATCCGAACTCCATCAACTGGTCGTACCGGTATCGCGGCAGCGTCCACCGCATCCAGACATAGAAGAACAGGAGCAGGAGCACCTTCACGAGGAACCAGATCCATCCGAGCCACTCGGGAAGGAACGGTCCCAGCCAGCCGCCGAGGAACAGGCTCGTCGCGACGGCGGAGACCGTGACCATGTTGATGTACTCCGCGAGGAAGAACATCGCGAAGCTCATGCTGCTGTACTCGGTGTGATAGCCGGCAACCAGTTCCTGCTCCGCTTCCGGAAAATCGAACGGCGCGCGGTTCGTCTCGGCGACGCCGGCCGTCATGTAGATGAGGAACCCGAGCGGCTGCAGGAATACGTACCACCGCGGGATGATGTGCCACCAGTAGCCGGTCTGGTTCAGCACGATTTCGCGGAGCGAGAGTGAACCCGCGAGCAGGATCACCGACGCGAGCGCCAGGCCGTACGACAGCTCGTAGCTGATCATCTGCGCCGCGGACCTGAGGCCGCCGAGCAGCGAATACTTGCTGTTCGAGCTCCACCCCGCGAGGACGATGCCGTAGACGCCCATCGACGCGATCGCGAAGATCACGAGCACGGCGACGTTCACGTCCGTCACTTCGAGGCGAAGCGGCTCGCTGAGGAGTCCGAACAGCGTCGTCTCCCCCCCGAAGGGGACGACCGAGAAGGCCGCGAAGGCGGCGGCCGCGGAGATGATCGGCGCGATGGTGAAGAGCAGCGTGTCGGCAGCCAGCGGGCGCAGCTCTTCCTTGAACAGCAGCTTGATGACGTCCGCGAACGGCTGGAGCGACCCCTCGAACCCCACGCGGTTCGGGCCTTCGCGATGCTGGATGTACGCGCAGACCTTCCGCTCCATCCACACCATGAAGGCCGCGGACAGCACGAGGCAGTTGAAGACGATGAAGATCAGCACGAGCTGAGCGACGATCGTCGGGTTGATGAACGAAAGCATCTCAGTGCGCCGCCGCGACCACGTTTCGCGCGCGCCACTCAGCGGGCACCGTACAGCGCCCTTCGCGGATGTGCGCCTCGTACTCGGCCCTGAAGTGCTTCAGCGTCGTCAGCACGGGCGTTGCCGCCGCGTCGCCGAACGCGCAGAGCGTCTTCCCGGCGATGTTGTTGGCCACGCTCGCCAGCAGATCGAGGTCGCGGATCTCGCCGTCACCGCGGTCGATCTTCGTGAGAATCTTGTGCAGCCAGTCTCCCCCTTCGCGGCACGGCGTGCACTTGCCGCACGATTCGTGCGCGTAGAAGTGCAGCAGGTTCTGCGCCGCCCACACCATGCACGTTGTCTCGTCCATGACGATGATGCCGGCGGACCCGAGCAGCGACCCCGCTTTGGCAAGGCCGTCGAAGCTCGCAGGGACGTCGAGCTGATCGGGCAACAGAATCGGAACCGACGATCCTCCCGGGATCACGGCCTTGAGCTGATGACCCTCGCGGATGCCGCCCGCGTAGTCGAAAATGAGCTGCTTCAGCGTCGTGTTCATCGACGCTTCGTAGGTGCCCGGCTTCTTCACGTGGCCGCTGATGCAGAACAGCTTCGGCCCGCCGTTCTTCTCGGGCCCCAGGCTCGCGAACCATTCCGCGCCGCGCATCACGATCGGCGGCAGGTTGCACAGCGTCTCGACGTTGTTGACGGCCGTCGGGCAGTTGTAGAGACCCGACACGGCGGGGAACGGCGGCTTGATCCGCGGCTGCGCACGCTTGCCCTCGAGCGATTCGATGAGCGCAGTCTCCTCGCCAGCCTCGTATGCGCCGGCGCCGCGGTGGATGACGATGTCGCAGTGCCAGCCGCTGCCCATGATGTTCTTGCCCGCGTAGCCTTGCGCGTACGCCTTCGCGAGCTCCGCTTCCAGGATCTTCTGGACGTGGAAGAACTCGCCACGAATATAGATGTAGGCGACCTTCGCGCCGATCGCCCAGCATCCAATCAGACAGCCTTCGAACAGCAGGTGCGGGTTGCGCTCCATGAGGACGTGATCCTTGAACGTCCCCGGTTCGCTCTCGTCCGCGTTGCACGCGATGTACTTCGGCTTGGGCGTGTCTTTCTGGACGAACTGCCACTTCATCCCGGTGGGGAAACCCGCGCCGCCGCGTCCGCGGAGCCCCGACGCCTTGACCATCTCGATCACGTCGTTGGGTTGCATGGACAGAGCCTTCTTCAGCCCCTGGTAACCCTCGTGCTTCAGGAAGAAGTCGAGGGTATGGCCGCCCGGCTCGCGAACGTACTTGGTCAGGACCGGCTCCATTACCTCTCCACCTGCAGATGACATCCGGACAACGCGGCGACGCCGCGCGTCTTCAGATCGTCGACGAGCTTCGCGCAGCTCTCGGGCGTCGCCTTCTCGTGCCAGTGATCGTTGTTCACCATCACGATCGGCGCGCGGTCGCACGCCCCCAGGCATTCGAATTCCAGCAGCGTGAACATGCCCGAGGGATCCGTCCCGCCAAGCTCGATCCCGAGCTTCTCGCTCAGCGCTTCGACGACCCGCTCGGCGCCCGCGAGGGCGCAGGAGAGCGTCCGGCAGACCTGCAGCACGTACTGCCCGACCGGCGCCTTGAAGAACATCACGTAGTAGCTCGCGACGTCTTCCACTTCAGCGGGCGTGATCCGGAGGAACTCGGCGACGTGGCGCAGAGCGCTGGCCGTGAGATACCCCTGCTGCTCCTGAACGAGATACAGCGCGGCGAGCACGGCGGACTTGCGCCGATCCGGCGGATACTTGCCGCAGATCTCCTCGAGCTGCGCCGCGCGCTCCGGGGTGTACGCGAATGGCGCTCCCTGCTCGAGCAGCGTGCGCTCGGATTGCTGGAAGCCCTGCGTGCCGTACGGCATCAGTGGATGGAAGCTCATCGATCGACGTCTCCCATCACGACGTCCGTCGACCCGATGACCGCGATGACGTCGGCGATCATGCCGCCCTCGATCATCTTTGGAAGCGCCTGGCAGGCGTAGAAGCTCGGCGGCCGCAGCTTGATGCGGTACGGGCGATTCGAGCCGTCCGACACGATGTAGAAGCCGTGCTCGCCGCGCGGTCCTTCGACGGGCACGTACGCTTCCCCGGGCGGAACGGTGAAGCCCTGCGAGTAGATGAGGAAGTGCTGGATGAGCCCTTCCATCTCCGTGTAGACCTTGTCCTTCGGCGGCGGCACGATGCGGTAGTCCTGGATATCGAAGACGCCGCGCGGCGAAATGCGCGCGATCGCCTGCTTGGCGATCCGGATGCTCTCGCGCATTTCCGCGACGCGCACGAGATACCGATCGTAGACGTCGCCGTGCGTGCCCACCGGGATGTCGAACTCGTATGTCTCGTAGCCGGAGTACGGGAACGCCTTCCGCACGTCATAGCCGACGCCGGCGGCGCGAAGGATCGGACCGACCAGACCGTACGCGATGGTCGTGTCGGTGGATACGACGCCCACGCTGCGAGTCCGCTTCAGCCAGATCTGATTCTTGGTGAGGAGGTCTTCGTACTCCGACAGCTTCCCGGGAAACCGTTCCAGGAAGGCGTTGACCGCCTCGTGGAAGCCCGGCGGCAGATCTTCGCGGAGACCGCCGATCCGGAGATAGCTCGGGAACATCCGGAAGCCGGCGATCAGCTCGTTGATGTTCATGAGCAGCTCGCGCTCGCGGAAGCAGTACATCATCACGGAGACCGCGCCGATCTCGAGCGCGTGCGTGCCGAGCCACACGAGATGGCTCGCGATGCGCTGCAGCTCCGCGATGAGCACGCGGACGTCCCGGACGCGCTGCGGAATGCGCGACTCGATTCCCATCAGCCGCTCAGCCGAGAGGATGAACGCGAGCGAGTTCGACTGAGCCCCGAGGTAATCCATCCGCTCGACGAGCGGAATCACCTGCTGCCACTTCTTCTGCTCGGCCGTCTTCTCGATGCCGGTGTGCAGATACCCGACCGTCGTCTCGGCCGAGACGACCGTCTCACCCGAGATCTGCAGCAGGAGCCGCAGCACGCCGTGCGTGCTGGGATGCTGCGGTCCCATGTTGACGGTCATCGTCTCGGTGCGAAGTTCGGGCACCGCGTGCGTCTGTGCCATGCCTCAATCCGTAGGGCGGTCCTGGTCAGGCCGCCAGCGTTCCGCAATCCGTCGGGCGGTCCTTTCAGGGCGCCTCCGTTTCGCGAGGATCTCATCCGTTGAGCACCGAGCGCTCCACCAGTTCGCAGATGACGTGCAGCAGCGTCCGGTGGACCTCCTGCACGCGCGCCGTGTTCTCGTCCGGCACGTTCACGTGAATATCGGCCGCGGCGCCGACGCGGCCGCCGTCGCGCCCGGTCAGCGCGATCGTCTTCAGCTTCCGCTGGCGCGCGGCCTGCAATCCGGCGACGATGTTCGGCGATTCGCCGCTCGTGGAGATGCCGAACGCCACGTCGCCGGGCCGCCCCACTGCCTCGATCTGCCGCGCGAACACCTGCTTGAACGAGTAGTCGTTGGCGATGCTCGTCAGGATGCTCGTATCCGTCGTCAATGCAATGGCGGGAAGCGCCGCGCGCTCCCGCATGAACCGTCCGACCAGCTCCGCGGCCGTGTGCTGCGAGTCCGACGCGGAGCCGCCGTTGCCGAAGATGAGCAGCGTGCGGCCCGCACCCAGCGCCTCCGCGACGGCCTGGGCGGCGACCAGCGTCGGTCCCAGGTTGTGCCGGACGCGATCGTGCAGCGCGATGGCCGCCGCAAACACGCTGTCGGCGAGCTGCGCCGCGTCTCGTGCGGGCACTCGCCTACTCCTGCGGTCCCCGCTCCCGCCCGGCGCGCACGTTCTTCGCGAACTCCTGCGGCGTCAGCTGCAGGGGTTCGTACACCTTCGGCGTCATCTTGATCTGGACCGGATAGTCCTTCCGGGCCGGATGCCCTTCCCAGTCCTCGGGCATCAGGATGCGCCGCATGTCCGGATTGCCGTCGAAGTGCACGCCGAACATGTCCCAGACCTCGCGCTCCGCCCATGCCATCGCTGGCCACACGCCGGAAATCGTCGGCAGCACGGGATCGTCGCCGCGGACGCGGACCTTGACGCGCAGCCGCTTGGGCGCGTCGCCATACCCGCCGACACCGAAGGACGAGAGATGGACGACGACCTCGTATCGCGGCTCGCGCGGCATGAAATCCACGGCCGTCATGTCGGCGGCGAAGACGAACTTCAGCTCCGGCCGATCGCGCAGCTCGCGACAGACCTCGACGAGCTGCTCGCGGGCGACGTAGATCGTGGGCATCCCGTCGGCCGCGTCCACAGGCTCGACCGCGCCTTCGGGGAACGGCCCCTTCAGAGCGTCCGCGATCTCGCTACTCGCTGTCATGCGCTCATCTTCATCTGGTCGATCTTGCGTTGCAGCTGGACGATTCCGTAGATGAGCGATTCGGGACGCGGCGGGCAGCCGGGCACGAAGACATCCACCGGGACGATCTGATCGACGCCCTGCACGAGCGCGTAGTTGTCGAAGACGCCGCCGATCGACGCGCACGCGCCCATCGAGATCACGTACTTGGGCTCGGGCATCTGGTCGTAGATGCGGCGAAGGACCGGCGCCATCTTCCGCGAGAGGCGTCCGGCGACGATCATCAGGTCGGACTGCCGCGGCGATCCGCGAAAGACCTCCGCACCGAAGCGCGCGATGTCGTACCGCGACGCGCTCATCGCCATCATCTCGATCGCACAACACGCGAGCCCGAAGGTCACGGGCCAGATCGAGGAGCGGCGCGCCCACTGCACCATCTTCTCGACCGTTGTCGTCAGTACAGGGATTTCAAGTTCAGGCATGATGTCGTGATTTGCCGGGGGGCTTCGCCCCGCCGGACCCCCCATCGCCGTCGCTCGCGGGGGCCCCGGGGACCGCCCCGCTCCGCTCCGGCGGCGCGGCAGGCCGCCGGGATCAACCGCGCGCGCGCCCCCAATCCAGAACGCCCTTGCGCCACACGTAGATGTAGCCCGCCAGCAGGATCGCGAAGAACACAATGAGCTGGATGAACCCCGTCCAGCGAAGCTCGCGAATCGCCATGGCCCAGGGATACAGGAACGCCACCTCGATGTCGAAGAGCAGGAAGATCATCGCCACGAGGTAGAACTTGACGGGATGGCGCTCGCGGGCGTCGCCCACGGGCGGCATGCCGCATTCGTAGGGCGCCAGCTTTTCAGGCGTGGGGCGTTTGGGGCCGACCAGCTTCGAGAGGCCGATGTTGACCACCGCGAAGCCGGCGCCCAACCCGATCATGATAAGGATAGGAAGCCAGCCGTGCATGCGCTTGTGAATCTTTTCTCAACCGTTCAACCCCCGAATGCTATCACAGTCGTTTGGCGGCGGACGACGACGGGCCGCGGACGACGCGGACTCACGCAGACGTCGGACGTGATGCGAGTTGCCCGCAGTAGGCCGTTATGCGTCCGCTGACGAGCGGTTCGTACTCGAGCCGGGGTGTGAGGCGGAGCCCCACATTAGCGTGGTTCAGCCCGATGCCGCCATCGCGCTCCGGCGTGGCGGGCCGGAGCGCTGAGCTCGCGCCTGCGCTTCGCGCGCGTGGCTTCGAGATCGATGTCTACGAACAGGATTGTTCGCACGATTTCCCTCCGCGTCACATTCAGCATCCGTACGATCTGACCGTCTTTCAGTTCGGCAATTCCTCGCACCACGACTTCGTCTGGCCGTACGCGCTCCGCTACCCGGGTCTGGTTGTGCTGCACGACACCCGGCTGCACCACGCGCGAGCCGCGGCGCTCCTGCGCGAACGTCGTGCCGCCGACTATCGTGCGGAGTTCGCGTGGAATCATCCCGCCGTCAGCGCCGACCTTGCGGAGCTGGCCGTTGCGGGAACGGACAGCGCGCTCTACTACGACTGGCCCATGGTGCGCGCGCTCATCGAGCGGTCGCGTGCCGTCGCGGTGCACGGCGACGGCGCGGCTGCGGATCTGCGGGAGACGCTCGGGCGCACGAGTCCCACGACCGTGCTCGACGATCGATTGCTCGTGATCCGGCTTGGTGAAGGCGACGCGTGGAGCGACGAACGGCGGCTCGCCGCGCGGCAGCGCCTGCGCGCGCGGTACGGCGTCGGCGACGACGAAGTCGTATTCGGCGTGTTCGGCGGACTCACGCCGGAGAAGCGGCTGCCCCAGATCCTCGCTGCGTTCCAGGCGCTTCCGCACACGCCGCGTGCGCGTCTGCTGCTCGCGGGCGCAGCTGCGGGGCATTTCGATCTGGCGGCGGCGATCGCGGCGCGCGAACTCGAAGGGCTGACGATCGTGACCGGTTACCTGACGTCCGACGAGGACCTCACCGCGCACCTGGCGGCATGCGACGTGAGCCTGAACCTGCGCTGGCCGACAGCTCGTGAGACCTCGGGACCGTGGCTGCGCGCGCTCGCGGCGGGGTTGCCGACGATCGTCACCGATCTGGCGCACCAGGGGGACGTGCCGTCGCTGGATCCGCGCACGTGGACGGTGAATGCTGCGGGAATCCGGGATCCGGGGTCCGTCACGATCGCGATCGACGTCCTCGACGAAGATCATTCGCTGCGCCTGGCGGTGCGGCGCCTACTGAGGGATGGCGATCTTCGAGCGCAGCTCGGCGCGAATGCGCGTGAATGGTGGCAGCGCGAACACTCCGTCGACGTGATGGTCGACGACTACGTCCGCGTCATTCACGCCGCCGCCGCGCGTCCCGTGCCCGATATCGATCTCCCCGCGCACATGGCGCCGGCGGGCACACGTCTGCTCCGCGAGCTGAGCGCACCGTTTGGCGACGCGGTTACTGGACGTATCCGAGGGATTTCAGGCGCTTGAGCACTCGCGGCGGAATCGGCGCGAACTGCCCCTGCACGGCTTCACCGGTCTTGACGGCGCCGGCGAGAATCTGCGTCAGGCGATCCCGCATCTCGATCGTTCTCGCCATATCCTGTGCGGCGAGATTGTGCTGTTCGTGCGCGTCCGCCTCGAGATTGAACAATTCATGCGCGCCTTGCAGGTTCGAGATGAACTTCCAGTCCCGCGTGCGGAGCGCGTAGCGTTGACCCACCAGCTCGGCGTACGCGTATCGCTCACCGCGCGAGCGGCGCATGAGCACGCTCCAGATATCTTCGCCATGAAGGCGGGCCGGCGCGCGTCCGCCGGCGCGCGCGACGAGGGTCGGCATCAGATCGACCGATTGCGTCTGAGCCTCGACGAAGCCGGGTGTCAGGCCGGGCGCCTTGACGATCAAGGGAACCCGCAGCATCTCGTCGTACAGCGTGTGGTTGTGCTCGAATCCTCCGTGATCGAAGAACTCCTCACCGTGATCCGCGGTGACGACGACAACGGCGTTGTCCCACATTCCGCGCTCTCGAAGACGAGCGAAGAACGCGCCGACGGCGGTGTCGGCCTCGTAGATGTCCGCGTCGTACAGCGCCTCGAGCACATGCGCGTCGTTCGTGGCGACGCCGGGCGCGAGCCACGAATACATGGCCTCAGGGGGCGCCAGCAGCGGAGGACGGCGGGGCGGAAACAGAGCACGGGCGCGCGGGCCGGGTGCGTACGGCGAGTGCGGCTCCATCAGATGCACCCACAGGAACACGGGCCGGCGTCGATCGCGAGCCGCCAGCAACTCCAGCGCCCGCGCGAGCGCGACATCCGCGGGCGTCAGCGTCTGGTGCTCGTCGGCCAGGAACTCGTAGTGCGAAAAGCCCTGCGCGAAACCGAAGGCCGACTGCAGAAACGGGTTGGTCGCGATCCCGAGCGTCTCGTATCCTGCCTGCGCGAGGCATTCCGCGAGCGTGGTCAGACCGTCGTCGAGCACGTCCGTCACGGGAAGCGACCCTTCGATGTCGCCCGACATCACCGACGAGAAATCGCGCGACGTCGTGAACGCCTTGTGAGCCGTTGGGAACAGCCCGGTGAAGAGGGACGCGATCGACGCTTTCGTGTACGGCGCCTGCGCGATGTGATCGCGCACGACCACCGCCTCACGCGCGAAGGCGTCGAGGTTCGGCGAGGTCGGCCGGTCGTACCCGTATACTCCGAGGTGATCGGCGCGCAGCGCGTCGACGGTGACGAGGACGATATCGGGTGGCGGGCGTCGGCTGGAAGAACCGGTTGACCGGCGGCAGCCGGCGGAACATGTCAACGCACAACAGATGATCGCGAGCAGCGCGAACCGCCGCGCGTCAACGAATTGACAAGCCAAGAGGCCGATCGTACGCTCCGGTTCAAGAAGGATTGGGTGACGATTATACTGAACGGCGAGCCATATTCAGTCGACGACGTCGCGGCGGAGAGCAGCGCGCCGCCGAATGCCTCGTCGCTCACGATTGCAGGCCTCCTCTCGCGCCTCGAGATCGATCCCCGGCGCGTTGCCGTCGAGCGCAACTTCCTCGTGATAAAGCGCGCGGCATACGACACGACGCGGATTACCGAAGGGGACGAAATCGAGATCGTCAATTTCGTGGGTGGAGGCTGACCCTGAACCCTGTGAACTCTGCGAACCCCGAACCATGACCGACCTCTTCCTCATCGCCGACCGCCCGTTCCGATCCCGTCTTCTCATTGGAACCGGCAAGTATCCGACCAATCAGACGATGGCCGCCGCGCATGAGGCGTCCGGCGCCGAGATCGTCACCGTTGCCGTGCGGCGCGTGAACGTCACCGATCGATCGAAGGAGTCCTTGCTCGACTATATCGATCCCGAGCGGTACTTCATCCTGCCGAATACGGCGGCGTGCTACACGGCCGATGACGCGGTGCGCACGGCGCGGCTGGGGCGTGAAGCCGGCCTGTCGAACTGGGTGAAGCTCGAGGTCATCGGCGACGAGAAGACGCTCTTTCCCGACAACGAGGCGCTGCTCGAGGCCACGCGCGCGCTCGTCCGCGAGGGCTTCGTCGTGCTCCCGTACACCAACGACGACCCCGTCGTCTGCCGCAAGCTCGAAGATGCGGGGGCCGCGGCCGTCATGCCGCTCGGCGCCCCGATCGGCTCGGGCCTCGGCATCCAGAACCCGAACAACATCCGCATCATCAAGGAGCAGGCCCGCGTCCCCGTCATCGTCGACGCCGGGGTCGGCACGGCGTCCGATGCGACCGTCGCGATGGAGCTTGGCGCGGATGCGGTCCTCATGAACACGGCGATCGCGCTCGCGCAGGATCCGGTCTCGATGGCGCGCGCGATGAAGCTGAGCGTCGAAGCCGGCCGGCTCGCGTTTCTCGCCGGCCGCATCCCGCGCAAGTCCTACGCGTCGGCGAGCAGCCCGCTCGAGGGCGTCATCGCTTCGGCCGCGCGGTCCTGATGCCCGACGACCGCCCCGAGCCGCTCGAGCGCACGCTGGAGCGGCTCGATCGCGAGCGTGACGAGGCGGATCGGCGCTACAACGAGGCGCTGACGAGGCTCGACGCGAGCGTCATGCGGCCGCCGGATCTGCCACATCCGCCGCCGTCCTACGACGAGCATCAGCTCCCCGCGCTCAACCAGTCCTGGGACGTTGCGTCGCCTCCGCAGGGCGGCTGGAAGCGGCGTCTCGCGGCCGTCCTCTGGCGCATCGTCGCGCCGAGCCTGCGCAAGCAGACGGCGTTCAACTCGCAGCTCGTCGATCATCTCAATCGCAATGCTGCCGCGCATCGGGGGGCGGCGCGCGCGATCGAGTCGACGCTCGCGCTCGTCCGCGACCAGGCGTCGGCCCTGACAGCGTTTCAGACGCACCTCATTCGGTATTTGCAGCAGATCACGGCATACACCGACACACGCGACCGCCGCACGGCGGCCGACGCCCTGATTGTCAACGCGGCCGTCAACGGCGTCACCGACGATGTGGCGAAGCGCTGGGAATCCATGCGCGCGCGCGAACAGCGGTTCGATGCAAAGGTGTCAGCTTTGTCCGCCGCACACGACGAGCTGCGCACGCTCGCGGTCGTGTCGCAGCAGGCGTCGTTGACGATGAAGCGCGAGCTCGAGCAGCTCGTCGCGCGGAGCGCCACTTCCGCGCGCGAACAGGACGATCACGTAGCGCGGAACTTCAGTTCCGCGGCTGGCAGCACGGCGCGGCTCGCGTTCACCACGCCCCTGGACGCCTATAAGTACCTGGGCTTCGAAGATCAGTTCCGTGGCTCACAGGACGTCATCCGCGGGCGGCTCGAGAGCTATCTCCCGTACTTCGAGGGCGCGTCCGACGTCCTCGACGTCGGCTGCGGCCGGGGCGAGTTCCTCGATCTGCTCCAGTCCCGCGGCATCGCCGCGCGTGGCCTCGATCTCAATCACGAGATGGTGGAGCTCTGCCGCGCGCGAGGGCTCGACGTCTCCGAGGGTGACGTCGTGTCGTACCTCGACTCGCTGCCCGACGCGTCGTTAGGAGGATTGTTTGCCGCGCAGGTCGTCGAGCACCTTCAGCCGGCGTACTTGCTGCGCTTTCTCGAGCTCGCGTATCACAAGCTCCGCCCCGGCGCGCCGCTCGTGCTCGAGACGCTGAACCCGGCGTGCTGGGTGGCGTTCTTCGACAGCTTCATCCGCGATATCACGCACGTCTGGCCGCTGCATCCCGACACGCTGCGGTATCTGGTGCTGGCGAGCGGCTTCAGCACGGCGCGCGTCGAATATCGCTCGCCGGTCGCAGCGGAGGACCGGCTGCAGACGATCGCTTCGGCGGATCCCGCGCAGGAGGAGTTCGTCGACGTCTTCAACCGGAACGTCGCCAGGCTGAATGAGCGGATGTTCACGAATCTGGATTACGCGGTGGTCGGAAAACGCTGACACGCTGCATTAAACCTCAACGCACCGTGAATATGGAACCGTTCGCCCACGTTTCATACGCGACGTTGGTCACGTTCGCGCTGCGCACCCATACCTCGATCAGATACGTTCCTGCGTCGGATGGTCCAGGAATCCACGAGCAGACGTTCGATGCCGAATAGGCCTGCATCAATGTCCACGTGGCGGTTTCGAGGTGATAGCGCCAACACTCGAACTGCACAGGTGCGGTACCGCCGGTGGTCGTCACCTGCCAGGTCCCAGACGAATTGCTGGACAACAACGCGGCTGGTCCTGAAATAGAGACGATCTTCAGCGGCGGCGTGAGTGCCGCGATGCTGAACGCCGGCGTCGTGAGATAGGCGTCGTACTCAGCTGGGGACCCGGTGTTTCTGACCCACACCTGCAACAGATAAGTGCCGCCCACATCCTGGGGACCAGGAGTCCAGGTGTACGTAGTAAGAGGCGAATAGGCCTGCGCCAGCGTCCAGCCTGCGCCCACCCTGAATCGCCAGAATTCAAATTCTCGAGGCCCGAAACCGCCCGACGCGGTTGCCGTCCATGTAATCGCACTGCCCGGGCCCACTGGAAATCCGGTGGGTGTCGATACGGACATCAGTCGCAAAGGGACCGGCGAATCGATTCGGAAGGCCTTGCCCCGCCACGCGTCGTACATGGCGGGCGATTGCGCGTTCCTGACCCACACCTGAAGGTCGTGGTCGCCAGCATCGGATGCACCCGGAGTCCATGCATACGTGTTCGACGCGCTCCAGTCCTGTGCCAACTGCCAACCATCTGCATCGAGCCGCAAGAATCGATATTGAAGCGGCGGAACGCCGCCCGTCACGATGGCTGTCCATACGAGCGGCTGTCCGTCGATCGGAGCGGGCAGGCTCCTGTTCACTACCAGGTCCGCGATCAGCGGCAACGGACCAGCGTCGACGACGATGGCGGCCCCTCTCCAGTCTTCATACGCGTCGGAAGACCCGATCAACCTGGTCCAGACCTGGACCGAATGCACTCCGAGATCCGCGTAAGTCGGCGTCCAGCTATAGGTGGGATCCGTCGACCAGTCTCGGGCGAGCACCCAGCCTGTGCCCGGATCGCTGCGCCAGAATGCGAACTCGACGACGCCGGCCGGCATCGCGGTCGCCGTCCAGGTAACCTGCGTTCCGAAGCGGACGGAACCTATGAAAGTGGAAGTAAAGTTCGTGAGGCTCGCGGCGGGCATGAACTCCGCCTGACAGACTCTGTGCTGCCGATCGAGCGTCACGGAGAGAACCGGCTGCGTGCCCACACAATCTCCGTCCCAGCGAACGAACCGGTAGGCGGCATCGGCCGATGCCGTCAACGTGACCTGGCTGGCATAGGTGCCGAGCTCACATTGATTGAAGATGTCACTGCAGTTCAACAGGCCGCCTGTGATGCGACCGTGTGCCGGACGCACCATCGTCAGTCGACGCAGTGCGTACGTCCCTCCGAACGGAACGACGCCCGCGGTGGAATTGAAACGAACGGCTCCATAGAGCAGCGGTTGCGCCCCTTCGCAGTGCTGCTCGAAATCCGCGGCAAACCGTTCGATGTTGCCCATCGAATCGTAGGCGCTCTCCAGAACCACGAACCTGCCGGTCAAGGTGTTGCAGCCGCGTCCGTCTCCGCTGAAATCCACACCGGCAAGGGGAGGGCTGGTGGTCGCGCGAACCGCTCCCTCGTAAACTCCCGGCATCAGAAGCCCGCCGTTCGGCGCTCGAAACTGTGCGTTGAAAAACCGCGTGTCGGCACCCGTGAATTGAAGTACGAACATGTTCCCGGAGACCCAGGTTTGAGGCCGAAACACGGCATTGGCCGTAGAGTACCGGCGCTGTTGTCCCTGGCCGATGTAGTCGCCCGTTTCACTGTCAAAAAAGACGAGCGTCCGAGCGGACGTTGGCGGATCCTCGGAAAAGACAGGCGCGCATGTCTTGGACCCGTCGACATTGAGAACGATGACGTCCCCACCATCGCAGTCTCCGGTCCACGCGATCAGCTCGAAGCCCGGATCGGGCGTAGCCCGCAAGACGGTGAGTGTGGGATCGTCGAACCTCACGGAACACACCGACGCGCCGCCTCCGCAATCGATGTTCTCGGTTGTTACCTTGCCGCCCACCGCGGGGACTATGGTCAGGCGGTACGCCGGGTAGTCGCCTCCGAACGGGGTGAGATCGCCGATTGAAGAATCATACCGAATCGATCCGATGAGAGCAGGCGTTGCGCCATCGCAGTGCTGCTCGAAATCCGCGGCGAAGCGTAGGAGCGTTCCTTCGGGTCCAAACGACACTTCGCGGACGTCGAAGTGGCCGTCCAACGTGCCGCAGCCGAGCCCGTTTCCCGACACGTTCAGTCCGATCATAGGCGCAAACGGGTACCGTCGAGCACCGGAATAAGAGCCGACGGTCAGCGCAGTGCCGCTTGGCACCGAGAAGTCGAGATACCAGAAGAAGGAATAACCGGGAGCTATGACCGAAAACTCCACGGAGTTCTTCGCATTGTACCTGACCGTGAAGGCCGCATCAGCCGCAGTGATGGTGACGCGGCGCCCCTGCCCAATCGGCTCGCCGGCCGGACTATCGAGGAATAGCGCGGTCGTTTGGGCGGCAGCAGGAGCAGCCAAGAGCAACGCGGCTGCGAGCAGCCCAGCGACTGACGATGATCTGGTGCATCCGTCCATACTGCTCAGCTCAGGAGCCGCATCATATGCATGGACTAACGGCTGAGGCAAGGCCGCCGTCCTGATGCCGACAATCTACAAGAGTGTAAGAATTGAGAGGGTCAGGCCGCCAATTCGAGCAATTCTTGCTCGATCCGTACGTCTCCGCACACGTCCGCCTCTACAAAAATACGCATAACCTCCGTCAGCTCAGCATTTAAGAATGTTGGCAGGTCAATTGGAAATCCGGCCATCTTCGCCGCCACTCCGCGGGTTGGCGAGCCCCGGCTGGCGACCCCGCCGTTCGTCGGAGGCCTGACGCTCTTGTAAGCCGCTCCCCCGCGCGAGAGCGATGAACGAAGTCGAGACCCTGGTTCCAGGTACCTGATATCCGGGGAGTTACCCACACACGTCGGCGTCGAAATTCTCGGGGAATGGGTCTTGCGCATGGGCTCACATCCGCTGAGAGGGTGACATGAAACTCAAGTCTCGTCTTCCCGTGTTGATCGGACTGGTCGCGGTACTCCTGACAGGACCCGCTAGCGTCTATGCGCAGCAGGCGACTCTCAAGTGGGAAGCGAACACAGAACCGGACGTCACGGGATACCGCGTGTACTACGGAACGCGATCGGGCACCTATCTTCCGCCGATCGATGTCGGCAAGGTCACCACCTATACGGTCTCGGGACTTGATGTCTCACTGGATTACTTCTTCGCGGTACAGGCTTACGCCTCAACCGGCCTGTCGAGTGCGCTCTCCGCGGAGGTCGAACTGGCCGCGCTGGTTGCGCCCGGAACGACTGTCATCAACTCCTTCACCGCGAATTCCGGTTTTCCTCTCGTCGCAGGCCAGCCGGCGGTGACATGGACGGCGAACGCAACGAGCAAGCGCGGTGCGGTGGAGTATCAGTTCGTGAAGTACAGCAGCAAGAACGGCTGGCAGGTGATTCAGCCGTACAGTCGTGTGTCGAGCGCCACGTGGGCACCGACGTGGAACGATATCGGGACCCATACGATGCAGGTCTGGGCTCGGACCATCGGGTCACCTATCGCGTACGAGGCCTGGGTCGGGATGCCCCCGTTCAGCGTCAACGCGGCCGCTGTTCAAATCACCGCGGACGTCGATTTCCCGACGCCGCCGGATAATCCTGTCCACTGGACCGCGTCGGTCGCAGGCGCGTCCGCATTGTCGCTGGAGTACCGCTTCCTGCTGTTGAATCAAGGGACCGGCGCCTGGTCGGTGCTGAGGGACTACGGATCGAGCAGTCAGGCGACGTGGACGCCTTCCGCGACCGGCAATTACATGCTCCAGGTGTGGGCGCGCCGCACTGGTACCACCGCAGTCTACGACGTGTGGGGACAGACGCCGGTGCTGAAGGTCTCGAAGACGCCGCTTCAGGTCACTTCGCTGGCCGCAGACCAGACGTTCCCTGCCCCGACGGGCACACCCATTACGTGGACGGCCCGAGTCCGGGGCGGCACCGCCGGACCGATTCAATATCAGTTCGTCAGGGAATCGTCCGCCGGCTGGCAGATTGTGAAACCATACTCGTCGTCCAATACATACTCGTGGACGCCATCCTGGAACCAGGCCGGCTCC
>JAICSD010000527.1 GCA_025937075.1 Vicinamibacteria bacterium
CGCGTGCAGGTGTGGAACCCCGAAGCCTCGAACTTGTGGGGGCTTCGGGCCGACGAGGTTCAGGACACGTACTTCTTCGGGCTGGACATCGGGCTTCCCGTCACGGAGCTGCACCAGCCGGCGATCGACGTCCTGAGCGGTTCGGCAGCCCGTCGCGAAGTGAGCATGAGCGCCACGAACCGGAAGGGCCGGCCGTTGACGTGCCGCGTCAGCGTGTCACCGCTGCGAAACGGTGCCTCCATCAGCGGCGCGATTCTGATGATGGAAGATCTGCCGGCCGACGCGATCTCCTAACGTTCCTCTTTTTCGATTTGATCGGGTTCGCCGGGGCCTTCGGCGGCCATCGCGTCCGGGACGGCATGCGCTGCGATCGTACGGCTCCGCAGCAGATCGCGGATCTGCTGGGACTCGTGCTCCGCTTCGTGTGCCCTCATCGTGAACGCCTGATCGACCCAGTGCTGCCCGCGTTCACGTCCGCCCTCGGCAAGCCGGTGCGCCAGCGCCGCGCGCTCCTCCAGCGTCCGCAGCGCCACCCACAGCGCGCGATCGACTTCGTCGGTCTGCGCGGCCACCATGCTTTCGGGTGAGTACACGTGCCCGACGCGGCATCGGAACCGCAGCAAGCTGCGTTCATCCATCTCCCACAAGACGCCGTGGCATTCCGGACACGAGAAGATGGACGGACGTCCCGGACGGTCGTGCGCGTGGACCGCCAGCGGCGGCGACGCGAGATCCGGCTCCATTGGCTGGATGTGCGGCTGATTCGGCGCGACGCGGACGGGCTCGGCCTCTTCCTCGACAAGAGCTGACAGCAGCAGCGGAATATCGCGGAGCGGCAGCACATGGTCGACCATGCCCGTCATGATCGCGCTGCGCGGCATGCCGGGCGCGGCGGCCTCGTCGGGATCCTGCGCGACCGTGGCGCCTCCAGCCTCCTTCACTGCCGCAATCCCCGCCGTCCCATCGTCCAGTGTCCCTGTCAGGACGACGGCGATCACGCGTGGCCCGGACGCGCGCGCCGCGGATCGGAAGAGAGGATCGACGGCTGGGCGGACGCCGTTTTCGGAGGCGCTGTGAGCAAGCCGGACGTGCCCCGCCTCGACGAGCATGTGCTGGTCAGGTGGCGCCACGTAGATGCGTCCGTACTGCAGCGGTTCGCCGTCCGTTGGATGCGCTGCGGGAAGCCTCCCTGCGCGCGTGAGGATCTCGGGCAGCAGGCTGCGCCCCCTCGAAATGTGCAGGACGACGAGAATCGACGCGCGAAGCTCGCGGGGCATCTCACCGACCACCCGGCTGATCGCTTCGACGCCGCCCGCCGAGGCGCCAATGACGATGGTGTCGTGCTTCGCCAGACGTCCCTCTCGGAATTGACTGTTCATATTGCGTTCGAGTGGCAGCTCAGGCATACCGCCGCACCTGTGCGGCGCAGAACTCGGCGAAGGGACGAACGTCCCGCGGCGGGCTGGTGTGGTGGGGACGCACGCCTTCCGCTTCGGGGGTGAAGCAGAAAGTGATGGTCACGTCGAACGGTTCGAGCGCGCGCATCTGCCGGTCGAACCACGCCTGCGCGCCGGGACGAAGGCTGTCCGCCCAGCTCAGGCCCGTACGCAGATAGGTTACACCCAGCTGCTTCATCCAGCGCACGGCGTCATCGAGGCGGTGGTCGTCGAAATGAAACCACTGGCAGATGCCAAGTTCAGGCGTGTAGTTCGGGAAATCGTGCAGCGCGAGCTTCGGCGTACCGTCCTCGCGCAGCAGGCCCATATAGAAGTGGCGGTAGTACGACGAGCCCTCGGCCTCGCGATGCCTCGTTGTCGCCGGCCAGGCGCGCGGGAGATCGTACAGGCTGTACCAGTGGATGCGATCCGCGCGGCCGGTGAGCAGCTCCGCGCTGCGGCGCAATCCGAACTGCTGCACCTCCTCGGCACCGAAGCTCGAGACGCCGACTTCGGAGATCCAGACCGGCTTCGTCGTGACCGCCTGGATCTCGGCGAGCTTGCACGGCCACTCGTGGATCTGCCAGTGGTTCCAGTCCAGCGGGAAGCCGTGCACCGCGACGGCATCGACCGCGTCGACGACGCCCGCGTGCTGCAGGTTGCGCAGGAACTCGGGATCGATCGGCGACATGCCGCCGAGGACGCGCGTCAGGC
>JAICSD010000300.1 GCA_025937075.1 Vicinamibacteria bacterium
CCGTCCATGCGAGCTCGAGCCCGAGCCGCAGGTTCTTGCGGACCCGTGCGGCGCGTCCCTTGACCGGCGGCCTGGCTTCCACGAGAGCCACTGTCTCACAGCCGGCCGCTGTTTACACTTCGCGGCGGAGCGCTTCGGCCGGATCGATCCGCGCGGCGCGGGCGGCGGGCAGATACGACGCCATGATCGCGGTCAACCCCAGGCCGCCGGCGACCGCCGCGTACGTCAGCGGGTCCAGCGCTCCGACGCCGTAGAGCAGCGTCGTCATGACGCGGCTCGCAGCGCCCGCCGCGACGAGGCCGATCGCGATCCCCACGCACGCGAGCAGCAGACCCTGGCGCACGAACAATCCCGTCACGTCGCGCGTCACGGCGCCGAGCGCGATCCGGATCCCGATCTCTTTCGTCCGCTGCGACGCGATGTACGCGATGACGCCGTAGATCCCGACAATGCCCAACAGCAGGGCAACCCCGCCGGC
Source organism: Vicinamibacteria bacterium (assembly GCA_025937075.1). The sequence continues at coordinate 479 of JAICSD010000300.1, forward strand.
AATTCCGAGCATGACGAGCGCGAACGACGTCTGCGCCATCGACGCCGACATGATCTCCGTCATCGTCCGCACGTTGGCAACCGGCAGGCTGCCGTTCACGGACCAGACGGCCTGCTGAATCTCCTTCAGCATCGTCGGCGATTTCACGCGGTCGGTCCTGATCGCGTACGTGAGGCTGCGCTGCACGCGTACCGGATCGGTCCAGAAGTGATTCAGGATCAACGGCCAGTAGACCGTCGCGGGCGGCGGCTTCGAAAGCCCTTCGTCGCGCTCGTTGCCGACGACGCCGACGATGGTGCGCCACTCGTTGTCCGGGCTGTTCCTGATCCGCCGGCCCAGCGCGGCCGAGGGCTCCTTCCAATACTCCCGCGCGAGGTTCTCACTGATGACCACGACGGAGAGCCGGTTGAAGCTGTCGTTCCACGTCAGCCCTCTTCCCGCGATCACGGGGTTTCCCATCGTCGTGAAGTAGCTGCCGTCCGTGTATTTGTACCTGCGGATGGGCGGCACGCGTCCGCCAGGTCCCGGAAAGTCCTCGACGAAGACCGGGTCGTACTGCCCGATGCCTTCCATGGCGATCGCAGACGTGAGACCGACGGACGTGACGCCCGGAAGCTGCTGGAGTTTCTGCTGGATTTGTTGATGCGTGCGGGCCGTCCGTTCGGGATCCTTGATGAGCGAATCGGGGATCGAGATTCGCAGCGTCAGCAGCTGTGCGGGGTTCGTGAAGCCCGGGTCCACATGGCGCATGGCCTGGAAGGTGCGAATCATCAGACCCGAAGCCACGAGCAGCACGACCGCGAGCGCAATCTCGGCCACGACGAGTGCGTTGCGCACGCGGTGGCGCTGACGGCTGGCCGTGCCCGCGCGCCCACCCTGGTTGAGCGTCGACGCAAGCCGCGGTGTCGCAAACCTGAGCACCGGGATGATGCCGAACAAGACGCCCGCGAGCAGCGAGACGCCGAGCGTGAACAGCAGCACCATCGGATCGATGCCGATGTCTTCGATGCGCGGCAGACCCGCGGGGGCCATCGCGACCAGACTCCGGATTGCGATGTACGCGAGCAGCAGGCCGGCAGCCCCGCCAATCAATCCGAGCACGAGGCTCTCGGACAGCAGCTCCCACGCGATTCGTCGCGACCCTGCGCCGAGCGCCGCGTGAATCGCCAGCTCCTGCTGACGCCCTTCCGCGCGCACCAGGAACAGGTTCGCGACGTTCGCGCACGCGATGAGCAGCACGATCCCTACCGTGCCGAGCAGCACCCACAGCACCCGCCCGGCTTCGCCGATCACGTCCTGCGCGAGCGGACGCACGTTCGGCGCCATGTGGATTTCCTGGAACATCTGCTTCGTGAAGCCCGGCGGCATCGGAAACCGGTCCATGACCATCGGAATCATGCGGGCCACGTCAGCGTTCGCCTGCGCGATCGTGACACCGGGCTTCAGCCGCGCGATGCCTTCATAGCTGAAGTTCCCCACGAAGATCTCAGCACGATTCAGACGCATCGGCAGGATGAGCTGCGGATGCGCATCCAGGAAGCGAAACGATGCGGGCAGCACGCCGATAATCTCCCGCGGCGAGCCGTCCACCATCACCTGCCGGCCGATGACGGATGGATCGCTGCCGAACTTCCGCTGCCAGTACGAGTGCGCCAGCATCACGCGCTCGGGTGTCTTCGGCGAGTCGTCGTCGGGCGTGAAGCGCCGTCCGAGCATCGGCTGCACGCGCAACACGGCCAGCGTTCCGTCCGTCACTTCGAGCGCGTCAACGCGCTCAGGCTCGCCCACGCCGGTGACCGAAACGGCCGTCATGTCCCACATACCCGATTCTTCGAACGTGCGCCCTTCCTCGCGATACGTGAGGTAGAGCGACGGGGATTGATTCAAGAGCGGGAGGCCGAGGCCCGAGGCGGTATGCCAGACCCCGACGAGCTCGTCAGGGTGATCGAACGGCAGCGGCTTGAGCAGCACGCCGCGGACGACGCTGAAGATGGCGACGTTGGCGCCGATCCCGAGCGCCAGCGTGAGGACGGCAACGGACGTAAACAGCGGTGCGCGGCCGAGCCGGCGCAGAATCCGCCTCGGACGCTGAGACAGCAGGCGCATACTCCCGTCTTAGACGATCCGCCGCTGTCATGGTTCACAGGAGTCCAGGAGACCAGGAGAACTCACAGGAGATCAGGAGATCAAGAGAAAATGAGTTCTCCTGGTCTCCTGGACTCCTGTGAGTTCTCCTGGTCTCCTGAACTCCTGTGATTTCTCCTGGTCTCCTGAACTCCTGTGATTTCTCCTGGTCTCCTGAACTCCTGTGATTTCTCCTGGTCTCCTGGACTCCTGTGATTTCCCCGTCAGAACATCAGTTTCACACCGAACTGCGCCTGGCGCGGGTCGCGGGTCGCTGTGGCCTGGCCGAAGCTCGCGGACGGAGTGAAATCCGTGATACGCGTCGCCGTCGACGCACTGCCGGTGTCCAGCGTCACGCTCGTCGGATTCAGGCTCGTGTTGACGCCGATGAAGTTGGCGCGGTTGAACACGTTGAACGTCTCGAAGCGCACCTGCGCCTTGAAGCGATCCGTGATCCGGAAGTTCTTGTAGAACGCCAGATCGACCTGGAAGAAGCTCGGGCCGTGGCACACGCCGCGCGGCGAGTTGCCGAACGTGCCGAGCGCGAAATCCGTCAGCGTCCACTTGGCCGGGTTCAGCCACTGCTCCGCCGGACCGCCGGAGGCTCGGCACGAGTCGCTGTCGATCACGTTCGGACGCTGGTTGCTGTTCAGCCCCGTTCCCGACACGCGGTTCGTCAGCCCGGGAATGGCGCCGGTGAACACCGTCAGCCCACTTCCCGACGAGGCTTGAGCGATCGTCGCGATCTCCCAGCCGCCGAGCGCGTTCTGCACGGCCGGCGAGTGCCCTTCGAGCAGCGGCAGCGCCAGCACGAGGCTGGAGTTGAAGATCTGCGGGCGATCGGTCGCCGTGCGCCCTTGGTCCAAGCTTGGATTCTCCAGCAGGCTGACGCTGGACGCGCCGACGCCGTTCTCGCCGCCGATCAGCGAGACCGTCCCCGTCGTGCGCGAGTACGTATAGGACGCCTGGAACTGCGAGCCTCGCCCGAAGCGGCTCACGAGCTGCGTCTGCAGCGAGTGATACGTGGAATTGCCGCGATGATCGAGGATGGCGATGCTGGCGTTTCCGAACACGCCGTATGGACGCAGCGCCGCACGCGCAGCCGTGTTGCTGCCGGCGTGAATGAAGTCGAGTCGATCGGGCACGCCGTTGCCGTTGAGATCGCCGGGCGGCACCTGGTTGACGTCGTACGGCAGCAGCAGGTCGTATCCCTTGCTGCCGACGTAACCGACTTCGAGCGTCGTGTTGCGCAGGAGCTCGTGCTGCGCGGTGACGTTCCACTGCCAGTTGTAGCCCATGCGCCCGGATGTATCGAGCCCGTATTGGGGAATGCCGTCGTTGGTCGCGAACGCGTCGGGGAACGGCTCCGATGCGCTGTCCAGCGTACGGCTCCCGACGAGGACGCGATTGAACGGCGGATTGAAGCCGAGATTCAGCCCGTTCTGCAGCGACTCACGCTCGTAGAACTGCCCGAGGCCGGCGCGGAGTGACGTCTTGCCGTCTCCCTTCACGTCCCAGGCGACGCCCAGCCGCGGCGCGAAGTGATTCAACGTCTTGGCGAGCGAGCGGTTCGGCCCCGGCGAACCGCCCTGCAGGCCTGACTCCTGACAACCGTTGGAGCCGGGCGGCAGCAGCATGCCGTTGCAGGGATCGGCGCCGAGCGCGGCCATGAATGTCGACGGATCGAAGCTCGAGATCGTGTTGCCGACGTCGTAGGGATTCTCGAACCGCGACCAGCGCAGGCCGTAGTCGAGCGTCACGCGCGGGTGCAGCTTCCACGAATCGGAGGCGTACCCCTCGACGTCACGCCATCGCTGACGGATGGACCGCTCGGCTTTCGCCTCGCTGAAATCGAACGCCATATCGCGCAGGAGCAGATCCCCGAGCGGGTTGCCCGTCGTGTCGTCCTGGCCGGTGAGGCCCACGGCATCTCCGAACTGCGACGATTCCGCGGATCCCTGATCGAACACGTCCTCGTTCTTCTGGTTGTAGCTGCCGACGATCCCCGCCTTGAAGAAATGCTTCCCGAACGTCGACGCGTAGTCGTCCTTGAACACGAAGAGGTTCTGATTGTTCTTGAACGGCGCCATGTTCTGGAGGTCGTCGCCGTAGTTGCCGCGCCCGAAGAAGATTGGATGGCCGCGGTTCGCGCCGTACTCCTTGACGGCGTCCGGAAATACCCCAGGTATCGCCGCGTTGATCTGATCGTTCAACTGCGGCGTCAGGCCGCCGCGCGTGACGGTGATCACGTTGGCAGAGTACGAGAACGTCAGCGTGTTGACCGCCGCGGAGCCGATGTTCTGAGAAAGCTGCGCGGTCAACGACCGTCCAGGTTGATCCCAGTTCGAATCGACGGCGGGAAACGGATCGTCGCCCCACAGCGTCTCCTGCGCGCTCGGCGAGTTGTTCGTCCAGCTGTCCTGCGTGTAGCGCACCATCACGCGTGCGCTATTGCTGATCTCGTAGTCGAAACGCCCATGATCCTGGCGCCAGTTGATCGGCGTGTTCAGCGACGTCACCCAGTTGTTGCAGCTGCCTTGCGACGGCGTGGTGTTGGGCAGTGGATAGAGCTGAAGGACGAGCAGCCCGGCGGGGCTGAGCCGGTTCTGCGGGATCACGTTGCCCGGAAACGGCGCTCCGGTCAACGGATCGATCGGCGGATCCGCCGTGCAGTCCGGAACAGCGGGTCCGCTGAAATCACCCGTGCGCTCGGCGGCCGTCGGTACGAACGCCGTGCGCGTCACGCCGCGCTTCTCGCGGTTCCACTCCTCCGACGCGAAGAACTGGAGCTTGTTCTTGACGATCGGGCCGCCATAGGTGCCCCCGAAATCGTGCACGCTGAGCGGGCCCTTCGGTTGATCCGCCTGCTCCAGGAAGAAATCGCGCGACGCCAGCGCGTCGTTCCGGCCGAAGTAATAGCCGCTGCCGTGGAACTCGTTCGTGCCCGCGCGCGTGACGATGTTGACCTGCGCGCCGGCGGCGCCCCCGAACTCCGCGCCGTAGCTGTTGCGATGGACCTTGAACTCCTCGATCGCGTCCACCGAGGGGAACACGAGGATCGTGCGGTTCGACCCGACGTCGTTGTTGTTCGCGCCGTCAACCGTCCAGAGGTTCGAGGTCACGCCGCCGCCGCTGATCGACAGGTCGGATCCGCCGAGCAGCC
>JAICSD010000130.1 GCA_025937075.1 Vicinamibacteria bacterium
AGGCGGGCCTCAGACGAACCCTCGGGGGTTTCCGTGCGAGTCGCTGCGCGGGCTCCGTAATACCCCCGGCGCGGCACTTTTGTGCCGCGACTCTGGAGCAAGCGACGTGCCCGCGGCCGAGCTCTCATTTGGCCGCTGGGCGCCTGGCCCTCCGCGCTGCTGTCCCCCGGCGGCAACGCTTCCGTGTCCTCTCCCGGAGGCATTCCGCCGTCCTGATAGACTTGAAGGAATAAATCCGCGTCCCTCTGGTGTTCTCTCCAGTGGGCGCTTGCGGGTCTCGTGCAATGGTCTTTCGCCGCCGTTCTCCCCGTGCGTCCAGCGAGGCGGCTGCCGCCGCGGGGAGCGAGGCGTTTACCGACGCGGCGTTGTCGCACCTCGACAGCCTCTACGGGACTGCGCTGCGCCTGACCCGGCGTCCCCAGGACGCCGAGGACCTGGTGCAGGACACGTACTTGAAGGCGTTCCGCTCTGCGCACCAGTTCGAGCCGGGTACGAACCTGAAGGCGTGGCTGTTCACGATCCTTCACAACACGTATCGCAACATGCGGCGGCACGATGGGCGGAATCCCGTGGACGTGGACAACGACGCGGTCGACCGGGCGGCAGACGATGCGGGCGGCGCCCAGACGCCGGAGCAGATCCTGACGCGCGCGGCGATCGATCGCGATCTGCAGGAGGCGCTGGACGAGCTGCCTGAGGCGTTCCGGCAGGCGGTCTGGCTGCGGGACGTCGAGGAGCTGGCATACGCGGACATCGCGCGCGTGCTCGACGTGCCGATCGGCACCGTCATGTCGCGCATCTCGCGCGGCCGGCGCGCGCTCTACGATGCCCTGCAGATGCGGAGGGCCGACGCGGCCCGCCGCGTGGTTTCGCGCTGACGACTATGGGTGACATCCGGACCTGCCGCGATCTCGAAGAGCGCCTGACGCCGTACATCGACGGCGAGGCGCCGCCCGACGGGCGACGTGACACGGATGTGCACCTCGCGAAGTGCCCGCCGTGCCGCGAACGGATGGAAGCCGAGCGCGCTGCGCGCGAGGTCGTCCACCAGCAGCGCGCAGCGTTGAGGGTCCCGGCGCCGCCAGGTCTGCACGGCCGCTGTGCAGCGCATCGCGCCGTCACCGCTCGATCCTCGATTCGGCCGAGACGGTGGGTGCCGCTGTCGCTCGCGGCGAGTCTGCTCCTTGCCATCGGGGCGGTGTTCGCGCTCGGCCTGAACGACAGCGTGGAAGCGCTCGCCGCGGGCTTGACGCTCGATCACGTGAAGTGCTTCAACATCTCGCCGCGCGCGCGCCCGGCGCCCGACGTGCACGCCGTCGAGGCCCGATGGCAATCGCGGCAAGGATGGGCACTCAGCGTCCCCGACTCGGCCCCTGATCAGAATCTCGAACTCATCAACGTCCGCCGCTGCCTCTCGACCGACGGCCGCGTCGCTCACCTCATGTATCTCTGGCGCGGCGAGCCGCTCTCGGTCTACGTGCTCCCGCGCGTGCTCGGGCGCGACCGCGTCATGGACAGCATGGGGCACGAAACGGCGATCTGGTCGGCGAACGGGCGAACCTACGCCGTGCTGGCGAACGGGCATCCGCAGGACTTCGCTGCGATGGTCGGGTACGTGAAAACCCATGCGAAATAGGAATCGATCATGAAACCAGGGTGGATCATCGCAGGCGCCGCGGCGCTGGCGCTCGCGCTGCTGACGCTGCCGATGGTGCGGGAGCACAGAGGCGAGCCGGTGTCGTCCACGTCGGCGCGCGCGGACAAGGGGACGCCGCCGCCGGGGCAGACGTGCGACGCTGATGGCGCGAAGGGAAAGCTCGACTTCGTCCTCAAGGACATGAACAACGCGCCCGTTCGCTTTGCCGATTACAAGGGCAAAGTCGTCCTGCTGAATTTCTGGGCGACATGGTGCGGCCCGTGCAAGACGGAGATCCCCGCGTTCGTCCAGCTGTACTCGAAGTACAAGGACAAAGGTCTCGTCATCGCCGGCATCTCGATCGACGACGCGCCCGAGACGCTGCGGCCGTTCGCGAAAGAATGGAAGATGCAGTATCCGATTCTGCTGATGCAGTCGGACATCGAAGACGCCTACGGTCCGTTCTACGGCGTGCCGACGTCGTATCTCCTCGCGCGCGACGGCACGATCTGCACGAAGCATATCGGTCCGGCGTCGAAGGAAGCGTTCGAACAGGAGATCAAAGCGCTGCTCTGAGGATGGGACTCCGCCCACATCCCCGGGCGCGCGCCGCGCGCGCCTTCCTGTAGTACAATCCGATCGGATGCTGAAAGGGTTCACGCACGCGCGCCTCGCCTGCGGCTGCCGTCTCGCGTTTCGAGACGGCGTCGAAGGCAGTCCTGTGACGGTCGTCGTCGATCAGAAGGCGCCGGGCTGCCCGCTCACGCTCCACGTCTCTGGCCTTCCACTCTTCGATTACCGTGAAGCGTTGCGCCCACCGACGCGCCCGGGTCCTCCCGCCGAAGAAGAATACGAGGAAGAAGGCTAGTCGACTGCAGATTGCCGATTGTCAGGGGCCAATCCGAAGATTCGCGACCAACGGCAAGTGATCGGACGCCATGAGCGTCTTGCGAGTACGCGGCATCTCGACACTGCGCACTTCCACGCGTCCTTCGTAATAGATGTGATCCAGGTGCACCACCGGGAACAGGCCAGGATACGTACGCCGCCGCTTCAGGTGCGTGCTGATATCGACGCTCTCGAAGAGTGAGGACAGGGTCCTCGTCGCGAGCCCGCGCATCCACTCGTTGAAATCGCCAAGAATCACCTTTGGTCCCGCCACGCGCTTGTCGTGTACGAACGACGCGAGGCGGCCGGCCTGATATCGGCGCTCGAGCACCGCCGTCCCCAGGTGAACGTTGTAGATGTGCAGCGGCCGGCCCCCGATGTCGACATCGGCGCGCTGACACGCGCGCTGCTCGCACGTGCGCCAGGACAGATCGTACTGGCTGTGGTGCACGATCGGATACCGGCTCAGGACGACATTACCGAACTGGTGCTGGCGGAGCGTCCGCACGCACGTCATCACCCAGCCCATGCCGAGCCCCGCGCCGATCTCCTCGGCATGCCCGGCCCCCGCAGGCCCCGCGCCGACCACTTCCTGCAGCGCGATGACGTCTGCGTCGATCTCTCGCAGCACATCGACGATCCGCGCCGGAATCACTCGGCGATCCATCCCGCGGCACCGATGGATGTTGTAGGTGGCGATGCGGAGCTCAGTCATGCCAATTGCCGACTGCCGATTGCAGGCTGCCGATTGAATTGTCCATTGGCGATTCGGGATTGTCGATCAGATTGCCGGTTGTGGATTTCATCGTCGGTTTGAGATTGTGGATTCGATTGTTGATTGGAGATTGTGGAGTGATCTGCCGATCGGCAATCGACAATTCCCAATCGAATCGGCGATCGCCGATCCCATCGACAATTCTCAATCCCCATCTCCAATGCACTCGGCAGTCTGCAATCTGCAATCGCAATCGTCGTCGTCACTGCTGCCTCTCCAGGATCCAGACCACGGATCCAATGATCTTCTCCCAGAGCGGCCGATGCTGCCAGCGCTCGAGCGTCGTCTCGTGGCTGGACGCGAGATCCCGCTCGTAATCCTGCAGCAGCCGCGCCGCGACCGCCGGATCGCGCATGGCGACGTTCACCTCGTCGTTGTGCTCGAACGAGCGGTTGTCGATGTTGGTCGTGCCGATCACCGCCCACAGGTCGTCCACCAGGAGCACCTTCGCGTGCGTCATGGCGCCTCGATACTCGAAGATACGGACACCCGCTCTCAGCAGCGCCCCCCAGCTGCGGCGGCTCGCGAGCCGCACCCATTTCTGATCCGTCTCGCGGCCGGGAACGATCATCGTGACCTGCACGCCGCGCTGCGCCATGTTCACGAGCGCCCGGCGCATCGCGCGATCGGGGAGCAAGTACGGCGTGCTGATCCGGACCGTCTCGTCCGCCCCTTCCATCAGCAGCTGAAACGCCACGCGCGACGCGGTGGCGCGATCCGACGGAGAGCTCTTCACGACGAACGCGGTCGTTTCCGCCTGCGGTGAGAGCGTCGGGAAGTAGTCCGCTCCCGTGAGGATCTCCCCGCAGCACTCGAGCCAGTTCTCGGCGGCGACCCCCTGCAGCGCCGCGACGACCGGCCCCTCGATGCGCGCCATCGTGTCGCGCCAGGGGCGCGTGCGGCCGTCCGTCGGATAGGCCCACCAGTCAGCGATGCCGGCGCCGCCCGCAAACGCGATCCGGCCATCGACGATGAGCAGCTCGCGGTGGGTCCGGTTGTTGAAGCGGTGCAGCGAATACCACCGCAGGCGCTGGTACGCCTGAATGCGGCATCCCGCGGCGCGCAGCCGCGCGACCGGCCGGCCCCACATGTCGAAGCTGCCGATCGCGTCCACCACGATCGTCACGTTCACGCCGTTCCGCGCGCGCTCGGCCAGCGCGTCGATGAACTGGTCCGCGATGCGGCCAGCCTGGAAGATGTAGCACTCCATGTTGACGGAATGCACCGCGGCGCGTATCGCCTCGAGCATCGCGGGATAGAACGCCGCGCCGTCCGTCAGAATCGTGACGCGGTTGCCGTGGTGCAGCGCTGCCTGGCACGTGGACTGGATCGTGTACAGAAAATCGCGCTCGTGAACGGACGTCCGCCGCGCCAGGTGATAGTTGATCCCCGGAGTGAAGAGAAAGACGATGATGAGCCAGATGAGGAACGCGGCGCCTGCAGCGGACAGCCACGTCATCGGCGGGCCGCGGGCCCCTCGTCGATCCGAAGCGCCACGCGCGTGTCCGCGGCGCCCGCGGCGATGCTGAATGCGGTGGCGCTCTCGCGAAGCGGCTCGAATGCGCCTGCGCGAAACAGCGATCGCTCGTCAATCGAGCGCCTCGCCGCGGCCAGGTAGGCGCCGGAAGGCATCCCGGCCACGACCCCGTTGCCCGCGGCGTCCGTGCGAAGGAGCCGCACGCGGCGGCCGCCGCGAATGCACAACTCCGGCGATGAGGCGAACACCGCGACCGCCACATCCGGCGCCGGTCCCGTGTCGTCCTCGACATGAACGGTCAGCCGCGCAACGGCGTCCGTGATCACCACGCGCACATCGTCGAATCGCTGGCGCTCGTCGACGGCGAACGGCGCGTCGGTGACATCGCGGCCGCGAACGCGCACGCTCTCCACCATCCACGTCTCCGGCAGCCCATCGACGAGCACGTGGTGCGTGCCCGGCATCAATCCGCGAATGGCAAAGCTGCCGTCGGACTTGGGGCGCCCCGTGAGCGCGTCGCCGAAGCCGCTGCCGTCGGTCAACGGCGCGCGGACGATCATCGACGAGAGCGGCGGCGGTCGGACGCCGCGCGCGCGATCGATCGTCACGTGCCCCTGCAGCGTGGCCCCCTCGCGAAGGGTGACACCCACGTTCGAAACGTCGCGCGCGCCGATGCCGAGCGCAAACGTGCCGAACAGCGTCGCGCCGTCGGTGTCCGTCTGCCCGCGTGCGCGGATCTCGTACCTGCCCGCCGGCACGTCCCTGAAGACGAAGCTACCGTCCGGAGAGACCGTTGCGGATTCGGGATGTACCGTGACGTTGTCGTCCTGCGGCGCGATGGCCACCGCCGCGCCGATTAGCGGGCGGCCATCCGCGGCGATCAGGCGACCGCTCACGCGCGCGGCCGGCGCCTGACTCGCGGCGGGCAGCGCCAGCGCGCTCAGCAGCAGCCACACGGCCTGACGCCCCTGGATCATCGCGGTATCATAACGGGGCCATGCCGAAACTGACCTCCGAATTCGAAGTCGCGTGCCCCTGCTGCCACGCGACACTGGTGATCGATAGCAATCTGAAGCGGGTCGTGCGGCACAACGAGCCGCCGTCCAGCGACCGGCCCGAACTGGACGACGCGCAGCGGATCCTCGCGGAGGAGGCGGCGCGGCGGGAGAAGCTGTTTCAGCAGTCGGTCGCGGCGGAGCGGACGCGCGGCGACGCCCTCTCGCGGCGGTTCGAGGAAGCCCTGCGCCAGGCGCGCGACGAGCCCATTACGAAGCCGACGCGTGATTTCGACCTGGATTGACGCTGATGGGCGAGGTTCTAGAACCTTGCCACATCACCACTCGCCATCCGGCAGCGGCGTCCACGTGTGCCGATCCCTGTAGTAGAGCGGCTTGCGCCCGTAGGCCGCGCGAAACTCGCGGTAGCGCGCACGCAGCCGGTCTATTCGTTCATCGGACGACTCGATCGGACGATGCGGCGCGTTCAGCAGCATCCGCTCGACCTTCCACACGTTCCGCAGCGACAGCCGCCAGTCGTAGCCGTCCAGCAGGCGGAGATCGACGACCGTGTATCCGGTGATGCGGCCGGTGAAATCCACGTACGGATCGACGTAGCTGAGCGCGAGCGCGCGCGCCGTCCGGAACACGGCTTTCCTCCCGTGCAGTCCCGGATCGCGTGACCGCGCGATCGATCCCCACCCCCCTGAGCTCTGGTACACGAAGAGCACATGATCCAGCGCGTCGACCGATTCGAAGCTGAGAACGAGCGGCGGATAGCCGTGCTGCTCGAGGATCACCGCCGCCGCGAGCGCCGCTTCGAGGCAGTGGGCCGTGCCGTGCTGGACGACCCCGCGAAAACTGCGCAGCGTGGCGCGGCCGGGCGGCGGTTCCGTGTTGTAGGGCAGCGCGTTCAGATAGGTCTGCACGTGCGCCGGTGTCGTGAGACGGCGGATCAGGCGGCGCTCCGCGGGCGTGAACTCCGCGAGCGGCGGCGGGTCACCGGCCCGCGGCATCGCGCAAATCGGCGAGAAGCATTTCCGGCGACCAGTCGCTGCCCGAGTACATCTTGACGAGCCGTCCCCTGGGATCGATCACCGCCGTTCGCAGGTTGTGCGTGATCGATGCCGCGGCACCTTCGCGAACTATCGACACGCCGAACCGCGACGCGAACGTCTCGATCACCGACTCCGGCGCGGTGAGAAACGTCCAGAGCGCAGGATTCGCACCAAGCGTCTTCGCGTGGGCCTTCAGAACCGCAGGCGTGTCGCGTGCCGGATCGAAGCTGACCGACACGAGATGGATCGTCTGCGCGAGCGCCGGGTCGGAGGCGATGGCTTTCTGGACACCCGCGAACCGGCGATCCATCAGCGGACAGAAGTCCTGCATCGGACAGTTCGTGTATATGAACGTGACGGCAGTCGCCTTTCCTTTCCAGTCGGACAACCGGCGGGTGCGTCCGTCCTGATCCTGCAGCTCGGTGTCGGGGACGGCGTCGCCGGGATTCAGCAGATCCATGACGCGCGGCGTTGGGGCGTCCGCCTTCACCGGCGCGTGTCCCGTCCGCTCGATACGTGTCAGGTACGGCGCCGCGCCCTTCGGCACCACGACCGTGGCGGTAATCAGATCACCCGGCGTCAACGAGCCGATCGATGCTTTCGGCTCGACGGAATACGCCATTGTCATCGCCGGCATGAATCCCGGGATGTCCCCATGGGAGAGGGTCACGTAGGATCGATCCGGCGCGATGGCCGTGATCTGACCGCGCACGGGGTATTCGGGGGCCCGCCCGCGGCAGCCGATAAGGGGTGCCAGAAGGGCGAGGAGGACGAGCGATCGAAATCGTAATTGGCGCGTCACCAGGTTCACTGTAAACCGGGGGCATGGCGCCTGAAAAGCACAGCTGAGGTTTTCCGCGCCCCGGTACGCATCCTGCTATACTCCCCAGGCTGAATGAGAGCCCCCGCTCTTGCCTGCGCAGGTTTCGCTACGCCTCCCGCACCGCAAATCGCGTGAGCTTTCCGACCGCGACCGTCCGCGCGGCGGCGTGTCGCTTGCACTCCCACCGGAATCGGCGCGGAGTGAATTGGGCCGCGCCTTGAGCAGGAGTACGTGACAGCATGGGCAGGAGACTCTACGTCGGAAATCTTCCCTACTCGGCATCCGAAGATCAGCTCACCGAGCTGTTCAGCCGGGCCGGCAAGGTGGACAACGTTCGCGTGATGCGCGACATGGCCACCGGACGGGCGCGCGGGTTTGCGTTCGTGGAAATGGCCACCGATGAGGATGCGCAGAAGGCCATCAACGAGTTCCACGAGCACCAGATGGAAGGACGGGCATTGGTGGTCAACGAAGCGCGCCCGAAGCCGGAAGGGGGCTTTGGCGGAGGCGGCCGGGGCGGCCGCGGCGGAGGCGGCGGGCGGTTCGACGACCGCGACTTCAGCGGCGGACGCAGAAAGGAGCCGCGCTGGTAGCGCGCATCACTCGTCCACAATCCACCCATCTCGGAGATGAATGATCCGGCTCCCGTAGGATGCATTTGTCTCCGAGTGGGTCACCTGCACGATCGTCGTTCCCGTCTCGTTGAGCCGCTTGAACAGCTCCATGATCTCCTTGCCCTGACTGGAGTGCAGGTTCCCGGTCGGCTCGTCCGCGAGGATCACCTTCGGGTTGGAGATCACGGCCCGTGCCACGGCGACCAGCTGCTGCTGACCGCCGGAGAGCTGGTTGGGATAGAGATCCTTCTTGCCGACGATCGCGAACTTGTCGAGGATGTCACACACCATGCTCTCGCGCTCTGACTTCCGGATGTCGCGGTACGAGAGCGGGATGTCGAGGTTCTCGTACACCGTGAGGTGGTCGAGCAGGTGATAGCTCTGGAATACGAATCCGATGTACTGCTTGTGCAGCTTCGCGCGCTCTTTTGCGCCGAGCCGGTGGACCGCCTGGTCGAGGAAATAATACTCGCCCGTCCACGCGCTGTCGTGCATCCCGATGATGTGCAGCAGCGTCGACTTGCCCGCGCCTGACGGGCCCATGATCGAGACGAACTCGCCTTCCTTGATGTCCAGCGTGATGCGGCGCAGCACGTAGCTGCGGCTCGTCCCGTGGGCGTAGCTTTTCTCGATGTTCCTCAGACCGACGAGGACGTTCGGCGCGAGTCCTTCCGGGATCACCGTTTCGGCAGCGGCGGGTTGTGCACTGCGATTGAAAAAGGCCATGGTCGTGTCCAGTTAGACGGGCTCGCCCCGCCGGTGGTTCTGCGGGCCTCCCAAGTATATCGATCCCCGCTCAGTTGTGGCGCCGACAGTGACAAGCGTCACAGGCCGCGGCATTGACCAGCGCCAGAGGCGCGGCATTGACCAGCGACTCACTCCGTCCGGAGCGCCGACATCGGATCTATCCGCATCGCGCGTCGCGCCGGCACGTAACTCGCGAGAAATGCGACCGCGAGCAACAACGCCGTCATCGCCACGTACGTCGCCGGGTCTCCGCTGCGCACGCCGAACAGCAGGCTCCGAATCGCGCGCGCGGCGACGAGCGCGCCCGCCGCGCCGCACGCGAGTCCCACCGCGGCGAGCCGCAGGCTGTCGCCGACGACCAGGCGGAAGATCTGCCGTTCGCCGGCGCCGAGCGCGAGCCGGACGCCAATCTCGGATGTCCGCTGCGAGACGGAGTACGCCATCACGCCGTAGACGCCGACCGCGGCCAGCAGAAGCGCGAGCGCCGCAAACGCGCCGACCATCGTCGCGTAGAAGCGCGGCTCGCCGTTCGCGTCCGCGACGATCTGTTCCATGCTGGCGATTCCCGCGACCGCGATCGCCGGGTCGATTTCCTTCACGGCCTGTTTCATCGGTTCGACGAGCGCCGCGGGCTCTATCGAGCATTTGAGCACGATGTTGGTGCCCGCCTCGGGAAGCTGCCAATAGGGCACGTAGGTCTCGGCCTCGTTGCTCCCGCGCACGCCGCGGACCTGGACGTCGGCGACGATCCCGACGATCGTGAAGAGCCGCTTGTCCCCGAAGTCGAGCCGCTGTCCGATCGGATCTTCCGTCGGCCAGAATTTCTTCGCCATCGTCTCGTTGACGACGACCACCGGCGCGGCTTCGCGCGGAGCGAACAGGCGTCCGCGGCGCAGCGGGATGTCCATCGTCGAGAAGTAGTTGGCGCTGACCTCGCGATACCAGGTCACCAGCGCGTCGGCGTTCGTCCGTGCCGGCGGACGCCCTTCGATGCTGAAGCTCGTGTCGCTGTCGCCGCCG
>JAICSD010000147.1 GCA_025937075.1 Vicinamibacteria bacterium
CAGGGGGGTGGGGGGGCCGACGTCCCCCGAATGAAAATGAAGCGCGTACAGCGCTCGGGGGTGCCGCCTTCGCCAAGGCTCCGGCGAGCCTCGCCGAAGCGAAGCGGAGGCGGGGGCCCCAAGCGCATTGAGTCAAGCTGACTGAACGCCTGATGAACATCGATCGTACGAACGACTTCGCCTTCAAAATCGCCACCGCCAACGGAACGGGGTCCGCATCCGCCAACGGCCTCATCATGCAGGCGATCTTCCGGAGCGGCGTCCCCGTGACCGGCAAGAACGTGTTCCCGTCGAACATCCAGGGGCTGCCCACCTGGTACGAGATCCGCGTCAGCAAACACGGCTACACCGCGCGGACGCCGCACTTCGATCTGATGGTCGCGATGAATCCCGCGACCTACGAGCGCGACATCGCTGAAGTGCGATCCGGTGGATGGCTGATGTACGACTCGACATGGCCGCTCGACGCGCGGCTCACGCGGCCGGACGTCACGTATCTGGGCATCCCGCTCGCGGAGATGTGCAACGCGGCCTTCGCGGGCGTGCGCGAGCGCATCCTGATGAAGAACATCGCGTACGCCGGCGCCCTCGCGGCGCTGCTGCAGATGGACACCGCCATCATCCGCGCGCTGCTGGACGAGAAGTTCTCGAAGAAGCCGGCGCTGATGGCGTCGAACCAGAAGGCGTTCGATCTCGGATACGAGTACGCGAACGCCCATTTCGCCTGCCCGCTGCCGATCCATCTCGAGCCGATGGACAAGACGAGCGATTGCATTCTGATCGACGGCAACACGGCCGCCGCGCTCGGTTGCCTCTACGCGGGCGCGACGGTCGGCGCCTGGTATCCGATCACCCCGGCGACGTCCCTCATGGAAGCGTTCAAGGGGTTCTGTCAGAAGTACCGCCGCGAGCCGGGCACCGACCGCAATCGCTTTGCAATTCTCCAGGCCGAGGACGAACTGGCGGCGATCGGGATGGTGATTGGCGCGGGCTGGGCCGGCGCGCGGGCGTTCACGCCAACGGCCGGCCCGGGCATCTCGCTCATGAACGAGTTCATCGGGCTCGCGTACTACGCGGAGATCCCCGCTGTGATCTTCGACGTCCAGCGAACGGGCCCGTCCACGGGCATGCCCACCCGCACGCAGCAGGGCGATCTGATGCTCTGCGCATACGCCTCGCACGGCGATACGCGCCACATCTGTCTGTACCCAGCCGATCCGCGCGAGGCGTTCGAGCTGGCGGTCGCATCGTTCGATCTCGCCGAGCGGTTCCAGACGCCCGTGTTCGTGCTGAGCGATCTCGATATCGGCATGAACGACTGGATGATCCCGAAGCTGACCTGGGACGATCGCTACCGGCCGGACCGCGGAAAGGTGCTCTCGGCGGAGCAGCTCGACACCGTGAAGACGTTCCATCGCTACCTGGATGTGGACGGCGACGGCATTCCGTACCGCACGCTTCCCGGCGTCCACCCGAAGGGCGCGTACTTCACACGCGGATCGGGCCACAACCGCTACGGCATCTACACGGAAGACAGCGCCGAGTACACCGAGGTCGTCGATCGTATCGACCGGAAGATCCAGGGGGCCGCGCGCGCGGTGCCGGCGCCCGTCACCCGGCACGCTGCGGCTGCGCGCCTTGGGCTCATCACCGTAGGCGGATGTCATGCGGCGTGCATGGAAGCGCTCGACCTGCTCGCGAAGGACGGCGTGGCCATGGACTACATGCGCGTTCGCGGCTTTCCGTTCTCCGATGCCATATCGGCATTTCTCGAGTCGCACGATATCAATTTCGTCGTCGAACAGAACCGCGACGGGCAGCTCAGAAACCTGCTGATGCTCGAAACGGGCGTCGCGGTCGAGAAGCTCGAGCCGCTTCGTTATTACGGCGGGTTCCCGATGAGCGCGCATCACGTCATCGCGGGCGTGAAGGCGAAGCTGGAGAAGGCGGCATGACCTACATCGCGAAGCCGCGCGTCCACCATCCGGCGCTGCAGAAGAACGCGATTGGCCTCACGCGGCGCGACTACGAAGGGGCGATCACCACGCTGTGTGCCGGATGCGGCCACGACTCGATCACGGCCGCGATCACGCAGGCGTTCTGGGAGCTCTCGATCCAGCCGCACCGCGTCGCCAAGCTGTCGGGCATCGGCTGCTCCTCGAAGACGCCGGCGTATTTCCTGCGCGAGGCGCACGGCTTCAACGGCGTGCACGGCCGGATGCCGGCGCTCGTGGCGGGCGCGAACGCGGCGAATCGCGACCTGACGTATGTCGGCATCTCAGGCGACGGCGATTCGCTGTCGATCGGCCTCGGGCAGTTGTGCCACGCCATTCGCCGCAACGTGACCGTGCTGTACCTGCTCGAGAACAACGGCGTGTACGTGCTCACGAAAGGGCAGTTCTCCGCGTCCGCCGATCCTGGATCGCTCAGCAAGAAGGGCGAGGCCAATACGCTCGAGGCAATCGACGGCTGTCTGCTCGCGCTGTCGCTGGGCGCTACGTTCGTCGCGCGCGCATTTTCGGGAGACAAGGCGCAGCTCGTGCCCATCCTGAAGGCCGGCCTCGCGCACAAGGGATTTGCGTTCGTCGACGTCATCTCGCCGTGCGTCACCTTCAACGACCACGAAGGGTCGACGAAGAGCTACGCGTATACGCGCGAGAAGAACGTCGAGGTGGTGCAGGCGGACTTCGTTCCGCCGACGGCCGCCATTACGGCCGAGTACGATGCCGGTGCCGTACGTGCCGTCATGCTGCACGACGGCAGCTGGGTGCGGCTGCGCAAGCTCGCCGCCGATTACGATCCCGGCGACGCCGATCGCGCCTACAGCTACATCCGCGAGCGGCAGAAGGACGGTGAGATCGTCACAGGCCTGCTGTATCTCTCCCCCGATTCCAAGGACATGCACGAGCACAGCAACACGACCGAAACGCCGCTGGTCGACGTGCCGTACGCGGCGCTGTGCCCCGGCAGCGCGGAGCTCGAGAAGCTGCAACGGAGGTTTCGCTAGATGATGCCGGCGATTCGCAATCGATGGTTCGCGTGCGCATCCGCGCTGCGTGACGCACGCCGATCTTGCTGCAATGGTTCACAGGAGATCAGGAGATCAGGAGATATGAGGTTTTTCCTGGTCTCCTTATCTCTTGTTATTCCGATGCTGCCGCTTCTCGTCGCCGCGCAGGGCTCGAAGGAGGTGGCTCCGGTGCCGTCGCTGGCGGAGCCGGGGATTTCTGGCGATGGCTCCACGATCGCGTTCGTGAACGGCGGCGACATCTGGGAGGTCGCCGCAGCGGGCGGCGACGCGCGGTTGCTCGTGTCGCATCCCGCGGCCGACTCGCGCCCGATGTATTCCCCCGACAGCGCCCGTCTCGCGTTCACGTCGACACGCACGGGCAACGGCGACATCTACGTCCTGACGCTCGCGTCGGGCGAGCTCACGCGCCTCACGTTCGACGATGCGAACGAGCTCGTGAATGGGTGGTCGCCGGACGGCAAGTGGATCTACTTCTCGTCGAGCAGCCATGACCTGTCGAGCATGAACGACGTGTTTCGCGTCGACGTCGCCGGCGGCACCCCGATGCCGATCGCCGCGGATCGCTACGCCACGGAGTACTTTGCGGCGGCCGCGCCTTCAGGTGATGCCATTGCGATCACCGCACGCGGCTTTGCGGGCCTGCAGTGGTGGCGGAAGGGGCACAGCCATCTCGACGAGAGCGAGATCTGGATCGTGCACCACGGCGCTCCACCGAAGTACGAAGCCGTGACCGCGGGCGGGGCCAAGGACGAGTGGCCGATGTGGGGCGCTGACGGCCGGACGCTGTATTTCATGTCGGATCGCGACGGTGCCCAGAACATCTGGGCTCAGACCGTTGGAAATCCGCAAGCGCGCGCCGTCACGACCTTCAAGTCAGGGCGCGTGCTGTGGCCCAGCATTTCACGCGACGGAAAGAAGATCGTGTTCGAGCGGGATCTTGCGGTCTGGACCGTCGACACCGCGACGGGCGAGTCCCGCGCGGTGCCGATCGCGCTCCGCGGCACGCCCGCGGGCGCAGCGGTGGAGCACCGTGTGTTCAGCGACCACCTGCAGGAGCTCGCGTTATCCCCGGACGGCAAGAAGCTGGCGTTCACCGTGCACGGCGAGATCTTCTCGGCATCGGCCAAGGAGGGCGGCGACGCCATCCGGCTGACGACGACGGCGGCCGAAGAGGCGGAGCTCGCGTGGGCGCCGGACAGCCGTCGGCTCGTGTACATGTCGGATCGCGACGGGACGAATCATCTCTTCGTTTATGACTTCGCGTCCGGCCGCGAGCGCCAGCTCACGAGTGGTCCGGCTCGCGACGACATGGCGCGGTTCTCGCCGGACGGGAAATGGATTGCCTTCCAGCGCAACTCGCGCGAGCTGCGGGCCATCGATCCGGCCACGCTCGAAGACCGCCTCGTCGCGAGGGGCAACTTCGACACGCCGCCGTTCTTTCAGCAGCAGGACTACGCCTGGTCCCCGGATTCGCGGTTCGTCGCGTATCTCTCGACGGGCGCCAGGAGCTTCGCGAATCTCTTCGTCGCCCCAATCGACGCCGCGGGGTCATCCGGACAGGCCGCACGTCAGGTCAGCTTTCTCGCGAACACCTTTGCCGGTTCGGTCGCCTGGAGTCCGGATGGCACCTACGTGATGTACCGGACCGGACAGCGCACCGAGCCCGGTCAGATCGTCCGCGTCGACCTGATTCCGCGGACGCCGAAGTTCCAGGAAGATCAGTTCCGCGATCTCTTCAAGGTCGAAACGCCGAAGACGCCCTCGGAGCCCGCGAAGCCCGCTGCACCGGAGAGCACCGCGGGCGCGGCGGCCGAACAGCCCGCGTCTGCATCGCGGGCGAAACGGGTCGACATCGTCTACGACGACATACGCCTGCGCGCGAGCATTCTTCCCGTCGGCGTAGACGCAGACGATGCATCGATCAGTCCGGACGGGAAGTGGCTGCTGCTGACGGCAAGTGCGGCCGGCCAGCAGAACCTGTACGTCTACTCGCTGGACGAGTTGTCGAAAGAGCCGCCCGTCGCGCGGCAGCTGACGTCGACACCGGGCGCCAAGAGCTGTGCGCGGTTCACACCCGACAGCAAGGAGCTCGTCTATCTCGATCGCGGGCGCGTGTTCAACGTCACGCTCGAGAAGCGGGAACCGAAGGCCGTGACGGTCAGCGCGGAGCTCGACGTGGACTTCTCCCGCGAGAAGATCGAGGCGTTCCACCAGGCCTGGACGTACCTCCGCGACCAGTTCTTCGACGAGAAGATGAACGGTGTGGACTGGAACACCGTTCGCGAGACCTACGCGCCGCACGTCGCCGCGTCGCGCACGCCGGATGAAATGCGCCGGGTGATCTCGCTGATGCTCGGTGAGCTGAACGCGTCGCACATGGGCATTGGCGCCCCGCCACCGGCGTCAGGGTCGACGACCGGCCGGCTGGCTGCCGACTTCGATCGTGTCGAGTACGAGGGGACCGGCCGTCTCCGGCTGACGCACGTCGTCCCGCTCGGTCCGGCGGCGCTCGCGGGGCTGAAGGCTGGTGACTACCTCGTCGAAGTGGATCATGAGGCGATGCAACCCCACGTCAATCTCGACGCGCTGCTGGATCACAAGATCGGGCGGCGCGTCGAGCTGTCAGTGGCCGGCTCTCCCGGCGCAGCGCCGCGAATCGTTGCCGTCAAGCCGATCAATCAGTCCACGGAAAAGGGTGTGCGGTATCGGGAATGGGTCGAGACGCGGCGGGAGTACGTGGCCAGCGCCAGCAACGGCCGCCTCGGCTACGTGCACATGTACGACATGTCGGCAGATTCGCTGTCGCAGCTCTACATCGATCTCGACGCGCAGAACCAGTCGCGCGAGGGCGTGGTCATCGACGTCCGCAACAACAACGGCGGGTTCGTGAACGTCTATGCGATCGACGTGCTGGCCCGCCACGGGTATTTCAACATGGTGCGCCGCGGCTTCGAGTCGGTCTCGTCGCGCACGTTGCTCGGCCAGCGCGCGCTGGAGCGTCCGACGATTCTCGTGACGAATCAGCACTCGTTGTCGGATGCGGAGGACTTCACCGAGGGCTACCAGACGCTGAAGCTGGGGAAGGTGGTCGGAGAGCCGACCGCCGGCTGGATCATCTACACGGGTGCTGTGCCGCTGGTGGACGGCTCGTCGCTGCGCATGCCGGGCGTCAAGATCTTCGGGAGCGACGGCGCGCCGATGGAAATGCACCCGCGGCCGGTCGACGTCCAGGTGAAGCGGCCGATGGGGGAGAGCTACAGCGGCAAGGACACGCAGCTCGACGCGGCGGTCGCGGAACTGCTGAAACAAATCGGAGCGTCAGCCAAGACGACGACGTCGAGCCGATGACGCCGCGGAACAGTCAGAACTCCGGCGCGATCAGCGCGGGATTCAGCGCGTGCGCGCGTGCGAATGCCGCGCGCGCGGCGCCGAGCTGTCCCAGCCGCTGCAGCGCACGTCCCAACTGATAGTGAGCGGGCGCGTAGGTGTCGACGAGCGCGATCGCGCGGCGAAAGCAATCCACGGCGGCCGCTGCATCGCTCCGATCGAGCTTCTGGGTTCCGACGGTCGTCCACACACCGGCCTCCTGTTCCAGCTCCGCGCGCCGGCGCAATCGTTCCGCCTGCTCCCGTTCCGCGCGTGCATTGGCGGCCTCGCCCTTCGCGTCGAGGACCTGCGCGAGCGCGTAGTGCGAATCGGGCAGATCCGGCCGAAGCTCGACGGAGCGCGTCAACATGCGGGCCGCGCCCGCGAGATCTCCTGACGCCTTCAACACTCCGCCGAGAGCGGCGTACGCGTCGGCATAGCCCGGCTGCGCACCGATCGCGGACCGCAGCGCGTCCGTTGCCCGCGACGTATCGCCCTGATGCCAGTAGATGACGCCGAGCGTGTAGAACGCCTCGGCGCGCTGGTGCGTCTGGAGCACGCGCTGCAGCTCGGCTATCGCCTCCGCCTGACGATCGGACCGGTTGAGCACGAGCGCGAGGTTGTAGCGCGCGAGCGCGTGATCGGGCGCGAGATCGAGCGCGCGGCGGAATGCGTCGATCGCCGCGGGCGCGTCCTGATCCGCGAGTGCGAGACCCAGGGTGAAGTAGCGATCCGGATCGGCCGGCGCGTCAGCGACGAACGCGCGCGCGCGCTGGACGGCCTCGGTGCCCTTTCCTGATTTGACCAGCGCAAGAATGAGGTTGTTCGACGCCTTTCGGAATCCCGGACGAGCCTGCTCAGCTGCGCGGAAGGCGCTCACCGCGGCATCGAGCGCGCCGAGGCGCTCCAGCGCTTCGCCCAGGCTGTTTTGGATGTCGGGATCGCTCGGCGCCAGGCCTGCGGCTTCCCACAGCAGCGACAGCGCGGCCGCGTGATCGCCGGAGCGTTCGAGCGCGAGCGCCCGGTCATATACCTGCCGCGCGTGAGGCGGTTGCGCGAACACGAGCTCAGCGGCGAACAGGCTCGCGGCGAACATCCACGCACCGGCACCGGTGACCCGCATCACGGCCCTTCATTCTCGCACGCGCGATCCCAGCTCCGCCGCACCGCCCCGTCTCAACTATACCGGTGTAGTAGGCCGAGAACGCGCGATTTCTGTTGAATCACTCCGACCAAAGATGTAGTGTCGCCACGCACGATCTCAGCACACATTCTCGGGAGGAATGATCATGAGACGTCGGTCCCCCAGCCTGCTCTGGCTGGCGCTGCTGCTTGGAATGGCCGGCAGCGCAGCCGCGCAGGAATTCCGAGCCACAGTCAAAGGCCAGGTCGTCGATGCGAGCCAGGCCGCCCTGCCCGGTGCGACGGTCACCATCACGAACCAACAGACGAACGAGATCGCGACCGCGGTCACGAACAACGAAGGCAGCTACACGATCCCGTTTCTCCGGCCGGGGACCTACACCCTGACGACCGAGATGAGCGGGTTCCAGACCTACACCCGCAAGGACATGACCCTCGAGGTTGGCCAGACGGCGACGGTGAACGTCACGATGCCGATCGCGGGCGTCGCCGAGCAGGTGACCGTCGCCGCCGAATCGCCGTTGCTCGATACGAGCAATGCGAATCGGGGGAGCGTCATCGACAGCCATCGGATTGCCGAGCTGCCGCTGCAGTCGCGGAGCCCGATGGCGCTGGCGACGCTCGTGGCCGGCGTGAACTACAACGCGCAGGCGGTGTATCTGCGCCCCTTCGACAACGGCGCCCTCGCCGACTGGTCGATGAACGGCGGGGCGAACCGCAACAACGAGTTCCTGCTGGACGGCGCGCCGAACAACGCGAACCAGGGTGGCAACAACATCGCGTACGTCCCGCCGGCGGAGGCGGTGCAGGAGTTCAAGATCGCGACGAACTCGTACGACGCGCAGTACGGGCGCACGGCCGGCGGCGTGGTGAACATGTCCCTCAAGTCGGGCACCAACACGTTTCACGGCGTCGGCTACGAGTTCTACCGCCGCAAGTGGCTGGACGCCAACTCGTTCTTCTCGAATTCGCGCAACCTGCCGAAAACGGACCACTACCTCGATCAGTACGGCTTCAGCATCGACGGACCCGTGCAGATCCCCGGGCTGTACAACGGGAAGAACAAGACGTTCTTCCTGTTCACCGGCGAGAAATATCGCGAAGGGACGCCGAACCCGCTCGTCGCCGGGACGCCGACGGAGGCCATGCGGAATGGTGATTTCGGCAATTACCGTGACACCGCCGGCAATCTCATCACCATCTACGATCCCGCGACGGGCCACGACGTCAACGGCACGTGGGTGCGCACTCCGTTTCCCAATAACCAGATCCCGGCCGATCGGATCAACCCGGTCGCCCGGCAGCTGCTTTCGTACTACCCGCTGCCGAACAACGTGACCGCAGGCGTCCCCAACTGGCAGCAGAACCTGTCGTATCCCGAGCACTTCAACAAGGACGAGTTCTGGAACTGGGTCGCCAAGGTTGATCACAACTTCTCGACGAATGACCGCGTGTTCATGCACTGGGCGGAAAACGAGCGTCACGAGATCCGCAACACGACGCCAATTCGCACCGGGCCCGCGCAGAACGGCCAGTTGCCGCTCATTCGCTCGAACCGGGCGATCGTCGGCGACTGGGTCCACATCTTCGGGCCGGGCACCGTGTTCAACATGCGCGGCAGCTATACGAATTACCTGGAGCTGAGCCGCGCGGATGTCGGCATCGGGTTCGACGCCGCCGATCTCGGATTCCCCGCCTCGCTCGTGAACCAGTTTCCGCTGCAGATGTTCCCCCAGATCAGCATCGACGAGTTCACGAACCTCGGACGCGGCCAGAACGAGAACCGGAACCTGATTTACTCGCTGCAGCCGAACGTCTCGTTGACGCGCGGCAATCACAACATCCGAAGCGGACTCGACTACCGGTCCACGCGTGTCAAGCAGC
>JAICSD010000461.1 GCA_025937075.1 Vicinamibacteria bacterium
CGCGTCTGGCCGATGCGGTGCGCGCGATCGATCGCCTGCGCCTCCACCGCCGGGTTCCACCACGGATCGAGCAGGAACACGTACTCCGCCGCGGTGAGGTTCAGCCCCAGGCCGCCGGCCTTGAGGCTGATGAGGAACAGATCGCAGGACGGGTCCTCCTGAAACCGCGTGACGCGCGACTCGCGATCGCGCGTCTTGCCGTCCAGATACTCGTAGACGACGCCGTCGGCATCGAGCCTGCTCCGCAGCAGCGCGAGCAGGCTGGTGAACTGCGAGAAGACGAGGACTTTGTGCCCTTCCTCGCGCAGCTCCGACAATTGCGGGATCAGCGCGTCGAACTTCGCGGACGGCTCGGACGCGCGGCGCGGATCGATCAGTCCGGGGTGACACGCCGCCTGACGGAGGCGCAGCAGCGCCTCGAGCACCTGCATCTTCGACTTCTGCAGGCCTTCGCGATGGATCCGCCGCAGCAGCGCGGCGCGATAGTGGTCGCGCAGCTCGTCGTACAGCTCACGCTGTGCCGGCTGGAGTTCGCAGCGGACCGTCAATTCGCTGCGCGGAGGAAGTTCAGGAGCGACCTGCGCCTTCGTGCGGCGCAGGATGAACGGCCGCACCCCCCGGGCGAGAACGTCGAGCGCCTCCCGGTCGCGCCGGGCGGCCGCCACGCCGTGGCGGGCAAAGGAGGCCGAACTGCCGAGCATGCCCGGGTTGAGGAAGTCGAACAGGCTCCACAACTCGCCGAGATGGTTTTCGACGGGCGTGCCGCTGAGCGCGAGTCGATGGCGCGCGCGCAGCAGCCGAGCCGCCTTGGCCCCCGCGGTGTTGGCGTTCTTGATCGCCTGGGCCTCATCCAGGATCGCGTATTCGAATTCGACGTCCTTCAACAGCAGCGCATCGCGACGGAGCGTGCCGTACGTCGTGAGCACGAGGTGATGCCCCCGCACGCGGTGGACCGTTCGATCGGCTCCGCTGAAATCCAGCACCGTCAGCTCCGGCGCGAACCGCGTCGCCTCCTGTACCCAATTGAAGAGGACGGATCGCGGAACGACGACCAGGGAGGGACCGGTCGCCTCGCGTCTCGCGCGGAGGCGATCCAGCCACGCGAGCACCATGACCGTCTTGCCGAGCCCCATGTCGTCGGCCAGGCAGCCGCCGAACCCGAAGCGCCGCAGGAACGCGAACCATCCGAGCGCGTCCCGCTGGTAATCGCGCAGCGTGCCCGCGAAGGAGCGTGCCGCGTCGAGCGGTGTGAGGCCGCCGCCGAGCGTCGCGAGATCTTCGCGCGCGAGCTGAAACCGTTCGTCGAAGCGGACGTCCGGTTCGCTTGCCAGCGCCGCATCCAGCAGTGCGGCCTGGGACATCCGGAACCGCACGTGATCGCCCGACGTGTCCCCCGCGCTCGCGATTCCCGCAAACCGCCGCAGCCATTCCTCCGGCATCATTCCTTCGCTGCCGTCGTCGAGGACGACGGTCGTGCGCCCCTGGCGGAGCGCCTCGAGCAGCCGTGACAGCGGCGCCGTCTGTCCCTCGCCGAAATCGACCGCGCCGTGCAGCTCGAACCAGTCGATCCCCGAGCGCACTTCGGACCGCATCGCCTGAGGCGTCCGGAATGCCCGCCCTTCGGCTTCGACGCGCCAGCCTTCCGCGATCAGCTCGCGGACGACGCGGGGCAGGTGCCCGGGACCAATCCGAAGCATCTGGCGCCCGTTGCGGTAGTCCCATCGCCGCTGGAATCCGAGGTCGGCGAGCCGCGTCATCGCGGCGTTTTCCGCAGCGAGGTCACGACGCAGCAGGCGGCGTCTGTGCGGATCGAACACCGTCGGGCCGGCGTCCTCCCGGACACTCGCGCCGCCGTACTCGAAGGTCACGGACGCGAGCAGCGACGAGCCCATCGCGCTCGTGTCGGCCTTGATCTCGACAACTGGATGCGGGGAGTCCGCGACGATGTCGAACTGCAACTCCTCCGGAAGATCGGCGGGATCGATTCCGGAGCGCGCGAGTACGTCGACGAGCTGGCCGGTAGCCCCTGGCGGGATCGTCAGCGGTCCGGTCCCGCGAAGCTGGGCCAGCAGCGTGAACGCGCCGCGAGCGTCGAACCGGGCCACGCGTCCCGCATGCACGAAATAGCCGCTCGGCAGGATCATTGTCGGCTCGCGGATCAGCAGGCGTTCTTCTCCACGGACGAGCGCGCCGTCTATCGAGATGTGTGCCTCCCGTGATGGGTGGCCGACCTCCAGCCGGAACGTCCACGGGGGCCCATCGTCCCACGTCAGCGGAATGAGCTCTTCGCGGGGCTGGCGGCGAACGCGCAGCACCGCGCGTCCCGACTGCACGATGATCGGGAGCACGCGATCCAGCAGCGGCGCGACGAGACGAAACGATGCGAGCCCCTGCTCGCCAAGGTAGCTGCCGTAATACCCATCGCGGGCGCCGAGCAGGAGCGGAACGATCTCGCGGTCCACGGGGTCCGGGAGGTGCGATATGTCCCGTGTCGAGACGGCAGCCTGGCGCGGCCGTCCCCAGCGCCCCTGTGCGGTGCGCGTGCGGGACAGCACGCTCAACGCCAGCGACGGCGTGTCGAGCGAAGCGTCACGGTCGATCGCGTAAACGATCTCGACGTCGTGAAACCGCGGCGGCGGCACGGCGCGTTCCGCGCGCGCGATTTCGAGTGCGACATTGGAGATGAACTTCTGCCAGGACGCACTCTCGGGAGCACCGGGCGAGGAGGTCGACGCGGGGCGCAGGCGCAGCGACTCGCCGCCGTCGCGCGCCAGCCCGAGAAAGCCGCTGCGCTCGCATTCGAGCAGCACGGCCCAGATGTGTTTGCAGACTTCGTCGCGATCGCGAAAGAACTGACACTCACAGGACGCCGTCAGCTCGCTCGAATCGCGGGCGATCCAGACGCGATAGGGACGCGAGCCGCGGACAATCGCGTCCACGCGTTCCGGTGCCGCCTCCATGTGGACGACGCGGCCCAGTGCGCGGTAGTCCTCGCCTCTGGCACGCACCGCCGGCGGGACCTGGCGCGTGAGCGCGCGCGACAAGGGCATGCGATCAGTTTAGTGCGACCACTTCCCGTTCCGGCCTGCGCCTATCGTCCGGCAAGCATCGGCACGAGGTCGTGCCAGAACTCCACCGCGTCGTAGTAGGACTTCGCGGGCAGCCGCTCATCGCGTCCGTGCGCGCGCGAGTCGGCGGGGTCGTCGAACTCCGCTTTGATGCCGTAGACCGGGACGCCGGCGTTCCTGACGTACAGCCCGTCGGTCGCGCCTGTTTCCATCTCGGGCAGCACGATCGCGCCCGGGAAGTGCGTTGCCGCCGCCTGCTCGACGGCCTTCAGCACATCCGGACGAAGCGGCGATGCCGGACTCTCCTTCGGCGCCGTCGCGATCTGCAGTTCCGCGTTGGCAGGCTTGAAGAACGCTTCGAGCTGCTGCTGCACGTCGGCGGGCTTGTCCTGCGGCAGGATGCGGCAGTTGACGTTGACGCTTGCCCTCTGCGGCAGCGC
>JAICSD010000531.1 GCA_025937075.1 Vicinamibacteria bacterium
ACATCCTCGCCGCGGACACCGTCGCCGCGCGTGGCGCCGCGAACGAGGCGTCCCTGCGCGTAAGTAAGCGCGATGCTCAGCCCGTCGATCTTCAGCTCTGCCACATACGCAATGGCAGCGTCGCCGGCCCCGGCTCCGCGGCGGACCCGCTCGTCGAACGCGCGGAGCTCCTCCTCGTTATACGCGTTGTCGAGGCTGAGCATCGGCACGAGATGCTCGACGGTCGGAAACGCTTCGGTGGGACGTCCCGCGACCCGCTGCGTCGGCGAATCCGGCGTGACGAGATCCGGGTGCTCCGCCTCGAGCCGTTCGAGCTCGTGGAGCAGCCGGTCGAACTCCTCGTCGGAAATTTCCGGAGCGTTGTGGATGTAGTAGCGCTCTTCGTGGTGGCGGATCCGGGCGCGGAGTTCTTCGAGGCGCTGTACCGGATCCATGCAGCGGGGTCTGATCCGAACGACAGAAACAGGAGATCAGGAGATCAGGAGATCAGCCGGCGTTTGCAATACAAACAACTTCTGCACTCCTGACCTCCTGTTCTCCTGTTCCTGTCGTTTGTCCAAGAAGTCACCGATCTCTCGCGAGGACGTAGTCCGTCAGCGCGATCAGCGCCTCGCGCTCGCGGCTCGGAGCGAACACGGACAGCGATGCCTTGGCGCGGTCGCCGTATTCGACAGCGCGCGCGTACGCAGATTGGGGCGCGCGACAGTCCCGAAGCAGGCGCAGAATGTCGCGCCATTGATCGGTGGTCACCGCGCGTTCCTGGACGACGTCGCGAATCAGCCGTTCGGCGTCGGCGCCGCCGCGCTCGCGCAGGAAGATAATCGGCAGCGTCACCTTGCCTTCGCGCAGGTCGCCGCCAATCGGCTTTCCAAGCGCGGTCTGGTCCGCGGTGTAATCCAGCAGGTCGTCGACGAGCTGGAACGCAATCCCGAGATTGAAACCGAATTCCCGCAGCGCCTGCTCGTGCTCCGGCGACATATTGCCGAGAATCCCGCCAATCTGCGCACACCCCCCGAACAGGTAGGCGGTCTTGCGCCGGATGATCTCGAAGTGCTCTTCTTCCGTGATATCGGCGTCGCCGGTCTTCGTGAGCTGATACAACTCCCCTTCGATCATCCGAAGCGTCACGTCGCAGAGCAGGCGGACGAGGTCCAGCGAGTCGTAGGTGAGCGCCATCCCCATCGACTTGATGTAGAGATAGTCGCCGAGCAGCACCGTGATGTCGTTGCCCCACCGCGAGTGCACCGCCATCCGTCCGCGCCTGAGATCGGCGCCGTCGATGATGTCGTCGTGCACGAGCGTGGCCGTGTGAATGAACTCGACCACCGAGGCATAAAGAACGGCCTTGTCTCCCGTGTAGCCGCCGAGCCGAGCTGCCATCAGCAGCACCGCGGGCCGAACGCGCTTCCCTCCGCTTTTCTGGATGTAGCGCCCCATCTCGGGAATCAGGGCGACGCGGGACTGGATGTGGCGGACGAATTCCTGTTCGACGCGCTCGAGATCGTCGCGGATCGGCTCGAAGATCTGCGCCAGGTCCACGGTCACGGGAGAATTCTGGGCGGTATCGCTCAATGGGTTGCGCGCTCGTCGCTTAACAGTATCGGAGGGGACCAGACGGTGTCAACGCGCTAAGCCGTTCTGCCGGCGTGATTTGGGCCGAACAGCCGAGTAAAGTTTCGCGCGACCGCCGCCGCCAGCGACGCGGCATCTGCGCCGCGCGTCTCGGCAAGCACCTCCAGCACCCGCCCAACGAATGCCGGCTCGTTGCGCTTGCCGCGATGCGGCACCGGCGCCAGATACGGCGAGTCCGTTTCGATCAGGAGCCGGTCCTCGGGCACGATGCGGGCCGCCTCTCGCAGCGCTTCGGCCCTGGGAAACGTCAGGATCCCGGCGAACGAGAGGTGAAAGTCGACGTCGAGCGCGCGGCGCGCCATCGCCACGTCTCCGGTAAAGCAGTGAAACACACCGCGGACGGCGGTGCCGCCCGTCTCTCGAAGGATGGCAAAGGTGTCGTCGGTGGCCTCGCGCGTGTGGATGATCACGGGCAGGCCGAGTTCGACGGCGAGCGCCACTTGTGCCGCGAACACCTCATGCTGCGCATGA
>JAICSD010000145.1 GCA_025937075.1 Vicinamibacteria bacterium
AGCTGATTCGCCGGATCGAATTCACGGAACTCGTGAAGCGCCGCATGATCGACCAGATCAAGGATCAGGTCGAAGCCGTCATGCGGATGAAGCGTCAGGTGGACTACATCGAACGCCAGCTGACGATGAAGAACCGCCGGCCGAAGCTGAAGGAAGAGGAACGCAAGAACCTCACCAGGCAGCAGAAGGAATACAAGGTTCAACTCAAGACGATGGCCGACGAGCTCGAGGAAACCCCCGAGCAGTTGATGCGCACGCTCGAGACGATCTCCCGCGGCGAGGCGCAGGCCGAGCAGGCGAAGAAGGAGCTCGTCGAAGCGAACCTGCGGCTGGTGGTCTCGATCGCGAAGAAGTACACGAACCGCGGCCTGCAGTTCCTGGATCTGATTCAGGAAGGCAACATCGGGCTGATGAAGGCGGTCGACAAGTTCGAGTACCGCCGCGGCTACAAGTTCTCCACGTACGCGACGTGGTGGATCCGCCAGGCGATCACCCGCGCCATCGCGGACCAGGCGCGGACGATCCGCATCCCGGTCCACATGATCGAGACGATCAACAAGCTCATTCGCACGTCGCGCGCGCTGGTACAGGAACTGGGGCGCGAACCGACCTCCGAGGAGATCGCCCAGCGGATGGACATCCCCGTCTCGAAGGTGCGGAAGGTCCTCAAGATCGCGCAGGAGCCGATCTCGCTCGAAACGCCGATCGGCGAAGAGGAGGATTCGCATCTTGGCGACTTCATCGAGGATCGGCAGGTCGTGTCGCCGTCCGATGCGGTGATCAACCTGAATCTGAAGGAGCAGACCGATCAGGTCCTCAAGACGCTGACGCCGCGCGAGGAAAAGGTGATCAAGATGCGGTTCGGCGTCGGCGACGGCAGCGAGCACACGCTCGAGGAAGTGGGCCAGAGCTTCGCCGTCACGCGCGAGCGGATCCGGCAAATCGAGGCGAAGGCGCTGCGGAAGCTTCGCCATCCGTCGCGCAGCCGCAAGCTCAAAGCATTTTTGGAAGGACGCACTTAAGAGTGCGTGAGAGGCTGCCGCGAAGCGGCGGCAAGCCCGACAAGCCTCCGCCCCACGCGCACCAAAAAATGCTGACGGAAGGCCGCAAGCCTTCCGTCTTTTTGTTAGCATTGTCTGGGCCCATAGCTCAACGGTCAGAGCCGCCGGCTCATAACCGGCCCGTTCCAGGTTCGAATCCTGGTGGGCCCACCAACCTTCGCTCACGCGTGAGGCGAAGGTTGCCCACCGACGCCCCGCGTCCCACTTCGCGAAGTCGCTGGCCCGCTTGCGCATCCGGACGCACGGGTCATCCGCGCCGGGCCGAAATCCCGCCCGATTGCGATATCATTTCGTGATCCAGTGCATCCTGACCTCCAACACCTGATCCGCCTTCAACAGCTCGACTCCGAAATCGATTCCGCTCGACGACGCATCGCCGAAATCCCTTCGCTCCAGCAGGCGCTGGAAGCGCGCCTGTCCGACCAGGAAGCCGCCCTGGCCGCGGTGAAGGAGCGGCTGGCGGACAGCCAGACGGCGCGCCGCGAAATCGAGAAGGAAGTCGCCGCCATCCAGAGCCGCCTGTCGAAGTACAAGGACCAGCTCATGGAGGTGAAGACCAACAAGGAATACCAGGCGATGCAGAAGGAGATCGCGACGGCGGAGGAGGCCGTGGGGTCGCACGAAGATCGCATCCTGGAGCGGATGGAAGAAGCCGACGTCCTCGCGCGGCAGTTGAAAGCGGCAGAAGGCGAACTGGCGAGACAGCGCGCCGAGATTGCCGCCGAGCGCGCGCGTCTCGACGAAGAGCGCGGCGCGATGGACCGCCTCGCCGAAAAGACGGCGACCGAGCGTGCGGACGTCGCCGGCAAGCTCTCGCCGCAGGCACTCAACCTGTTCGAGCACGTTGCGCGGCAGCGGAAGGGCCTCGCTGTCGCCGAAGCGCGCAACGGCCACTGCATGGTGTGCCATGTGCGCCTGCGGCCGCAGGTCTTCAACGAGGTACGCCGGAACGAGGCACTGATCCAGTGCGACAGCTGCCTGCGGATCCTCTACTTTGCGCCGGCGACCGAGAATGTTGCCTCGTCGCCAACGGAACAGGCCGCGGAGAAGACTGCAGACTCGGCTCCAGACCATTGCTGACCGCGTACATCGACGGCGGCGCGCGCGGCAACCCGGGACCTGCGGGATACGGCGTGCGGATCGAAGCGGCGGACGGCTCGCTGATCGCGGAGCTGCATGGCGGCCTGGGGATCGCGACCAACAACATCGCCGAATACAACGGCTTGCTGGCCGCGCTTCGCTACGCCGCGGAACGCGGCCATCGCCGCGTGAGCATCCGCGCCGATTCGGAGCTGCTGGTGCGTCAGATGCGCGGCGAGTATCGCGTCAAGAACGCCGGCCTGAAGCCGCTCTTCCTCGAAGCCTGCGCGCTCGTCCGCCGGATCGGCGACGTCACATTCGAGCACGTCCGCCGCGAATTCAACAAGGACGCGGACCGTCTGTCGAATCTCGGGATGGACGAAGCGGAGCAAGCGATCGGTGACGCGACCCGGCCCGATTGACTCCACGCCGCAAGCGCGTGAGTTCGGCCAGCAGGGCGACTCGCTCGTCGAATCCTGCGGGATCTGGAGGAGGCATGCCGCGCATCACAGTGTGCTCCTGCGCCTATTGAATCTCGAGGATTCAGGCCGTCCGTGTGGCGGCGGACCTTCGTCGCACTCTTGGCGTGGACGTTGAGATGGTTCACGGACGCTATGGCGAATTCAAGGTGCTCGTCGACGGTGACGTCGTCGTGGACGCCGGTGCGCTCGCCGTCGTCGGCGTGCTGCCGACGAAGCGCCAGGTCCGTGCCGCGGTTCGCGATCGCCTTCGCGACCGGCCGCATCTCGCTGGTCAGCACTAGGCGCGTGGATCACGAAGAGGCGGACGGCAAATCCGCAGCCCGAATAGCCGCGAGCAGCCTGCCGGCCCGCTCGCGGTGGGCACGGTAGGAATGGAAGCGTTCGCCGTGCGTCTTCGTGCACAGCCCGGCGACGAATACCGCGTCCGGACGAACTCCGGCGCGTTCGACCTGGTCGTGATTCGCGCGCCAGAGATCGATGATCGCCTTACCGTTCGTACCGCCTCGCGCGAACCAGCGCGCCATCGTTTCATCATCGGCCCCCGCTGCCCGGAACGCGTCGACTACGTCGGCGCCGACCTCGGCGCAGCACGGACCCAGCGCCGGTCCGATCGCCACGATCAGATCCCGCGGCTCGCTCCCGAAGTGCTCGTGCAGTGCCGATACCGCCTGAGACGCTGCGCCGGCGGCAGTACCCCGCCAGCCGGCGTGCGCCGCCCCCACGGCGCCCGTGCGGCGATCGAATGCGAGCACCGGTACACAGTCGGCAACGCGGACTCCTATTGCGACCGACGGGTCGTCCGTGATGATGATGTCCGCCTCTGGCCGGTGACCCGCGGCATCGACCCGCGCCGTGCTCTGCCCCCCGCTGGTGCTCTGACCCCCACCAGTGCTCTGACCCCGGCGCACGACCGCGACGCTGGTCCCGTGCACCTGCCGGATCAGCAGCAGACGCTCACGCGGGACGCCGAGCGAAGCCGCCACCGCGTCCCATTCCGACCGGCTCTCACGAAGCTCGAGATCGCGGCTCGTGAAGAGGTGCGGTGCGGGCAGGCTGCTGCACTGCAGCGCGCGTCCCCACGGCTCTTGCACCCACACGAAACCGTCAGTAGGCTGAGGGTCGGTCATGAGCATCATCGGGCTGGGGTTCGATGCAACGGACATCCCGCGGCTGCGCGATGTCGTCGAACGGTATGGCGACAGGTTCCTGGCGCGCGTCTTCACCGACGGAGAGATTGATTATTGTATGCGGCGCCGGGACCCCGCGCCGCACCTCGCCGGACGATTTGCCGCAAAAGAGGCGGCGATGAAGGCGCTCGGCACCGGCCATTCGCGCGGCGTCCTCTGGAAGGACATCGAAGTGGTGCGGGCCGGCGGACCGCCGCAACTGCGGTTGGCAGGCGGCGCGCTGCGCCGTTTCGAGTCGATGCATGCCCGCCGATCGCTCCTCACCATCACCCACGCAGACACGCTCGCGATGGCGCAGGTGCTCCTCCTCTCCGATTGACCGCGCGCGCAACCCGGGTTGCCTCACATCCAGACGCGAAACGCTCCGCCTTTCTGGTCTGACGACAACGGCGGTTGACGAGTACGGCCGGCTTGCCTGCGGCAACATCGGCCTGCGTCGGCGGCCGGCTGACAAGTCCAGCACTGAGAATATTTTCGACCACCACTCCCACAAACGGGAACTGGGGAGCGGCGCTTGCGTTACGGCCGGCGTCTGCTGTCCGGGGACACCCGGACCGGGCTCGCAAGGAGACCGCGATGACAATCAAGATTGTGTTGAACGAGAAAGGGAACCCGCCGGGCAAACTCGCGGACGCGGAGCTGCACTTCAGCGAGGGTCCGCTGGAAGGCCTGAAGCTGATTGGGTTCGCGGTCTGGGAGCGGAGAACGGGCGGCGGCCGCAACGTGACGTTTCCGGCTCGCGCGTTTTCGGTCAACGGCGAACGCCGGAGCTTCGCGCTGCTGCGGCCGCTCGTGGACAGCACGGCGCAGAACCGAATCCGCGATCTGATTCTCGACGCGTACGGGGCGCACGAAAACGCCAGAGAGGCCGCGACCGCTTAAGACAACACGGGCAGGAACCGGCGGTTCTCGGCCTGGCGCTTCGGTGGGAGTGTCCATTCCTCGCGGAGCGCCTTGTCGAACTCCGCCCGGAAGAATGCCGCCTTCATGCCGCCGTCGATGATGTCCCATGGAAGCACCGCGTCGGCTGATCGGTCGCGAAAGATGTAAAAGTCGGCGTCCACACCGGTTTCCGCCACGGCCGCGCGCCAGTTGCCGCCGTTGCGCTCCGCGGCTTCGATCGCAGGGGCAACCCGGCGGTCGCCGAGCGACAGCAGCGCCTGATAGTACGAGTGCCGCTCGGATTTGATGTTGAAGTAGACGTTGTCGAGATCCGCCACGAGGGACCGCAGCCGTTTGGCCTTGCGGTCCGTCAGCGCAGGGTCCTCCATCGGGAGCCACTGGTAGGCGGTGCCGGGTTTTGGAATCAGCGGGTTCACGCTCGCGACGATCCGCCCCACGCGGCCGCGAGAGCGCGCGTGGCGCAGCATGATCGATCGGAGCTCCGCGCTGAGCGTCCGGATCGCCAGCAGATCGTCATCCGTTTCGGTCGGGAGGCCGATCATGTAATAGAGCTTCAGATTTTCGATGCCGCTCGCGAAGATCAGCTCGGCTTTCTCGAGAATCTCGGCGTTGGTGACCGTCTTGTTGATGACGCGCCGCAGCCGATCGGATCCGGTCTCGGGCGCGATCGTGATCGACCGCTCGCCGCTCTCGCGCAGCATGCGGACGATCGGCTCCGTGAGATCGTCGAGCCGCAGCGAGGCCGGGCTGATCGAATAGCCCATCTCGAGGAGCCCGGCCAGGATGCGTTCGATCTCCGGGTGGTCGCAGAGCGCGATGGACACGAGCCCCGCGCGCGTCGCGTGCGGACGCGCGAGGCGCGCCAGCTCCAGAATGCGGTCCGCCGGAAAGGCGCGGACGGGCAGGTAGTTGTAACCGGCCCAGCAGAAGCGACAGAGGTTTGCGCAGCCGCGGACGACCTCCACGAGGAAGCGGGCGCCGAACTCCGTATCGGGCGTGAAGATCGTGGTGGACGGCGGATCCAGGCGCTCGGCGGACTTCACGGCGGCCTTGCGGACCACGGCAGGCGCGTTCGTGCCTTCGCGAGGGAGGAAGCCGGCAATCGTCGTGTCGGCCGCGTAGTGCACGTCGTAGAACGACGGCACGTAGAAGCCGCGCTCCGCCGCGAGGCGCCGCAGCAGGTCGTCACGATCGTCAGCGCTCGCGATCGCGTTCGCGAGCGCCGGCACGAGCACTTCCCCCTCGCCCGCGGCAATCACCTCGGCGAAGGCAGCCAGCGGCTCGGGGTTCACGAACGTCACCGCCCCGCCAATGACGATGAGCGGATCGTGCGGGGTGCGGGCGTCGGCGCGAACGGGAATGCCTGCGAGACGGAGAATGGAGACCACGTTGGTGTAGTCCCACTCGAACGAGACGGAGAACGCGAGCACATCGAAGTCGCGCACGGGCGTGTTCGACTCGACGGTGCGGAGCGCCGAGGCCGACGCGAGCCGCGCCTGCAGCTCCTGGCGTCCCGGCAGGAACACGCGCTCGCACACCACGTCCTCCAGCTCGTTGAAGAGCCGGTAGACCGTCTGGAAGCCCAGGTTGGACATTCCGACGAAGTACGTGTTCGGAAACGCGAGCGCGACGCGGAGCCGCCCGCCGTGCGGTTTTCGGACGTAGCCGACTTCGCGGGAAAGAACGTCGTGCGCGCGCCCGTGCTGCGGGCGTGCCGTCATAACGGAAACGAGTTGTTGTGTGCCTTCGCCCCTGACACGTTCACACGCGGTGGTGGAAGCGACGCTCGCACGGCGCCGCTCCCGTGTGCCATGGATCTATCTAGTCTACCACCGCGTGCGGAACGCTCCCGCTGAGCACGACGTGCGCGCGGCTCAGGCCTCGTTCTGGCGCCGCATGAACGCGGGTACGTCGAGCGGCGACACGGGTTCGAATTCGGCGCCTGGGCTCACCATGTCCGCAGGGTCGCCGGCTGCCGCGGCGATCGGCATCTCGAGCACCGGGCGGCGCGAGATGGAGAGCCGTCCGTGAGTGCCGGCGGTCGCGGCCACCTTCTCTGCAGGCTCGCGCCTGGTGTACGACTGCAGATCGACGGGCGTCTGCGCGGCCGACGGGCTCGGCTGCTTGATGCCATACGCGCGATCGAACCCGGTCGCGATGACGGTGATCTTCACGCGGCCTTCCATCTTCGGATCGACCACGGCGCCGAAGATGATGTTCGCTTCTTCGTGCGCGGCCTCCTGGATGATTGCCGAGGCCTCGCTGACCTCGATCAGCGACAGGTCCGAACCGCCGGTGACGTTGATGATCACGCCGCGCGCGCCCTTCACGGAGGCGTCCTCGAGCAGCGGGCTCGAGATGGCGTGGTTGGCGGCGTCGATGGCGCGGCTGTCCCCTTCGCCCATGCCGGTGCCCATGATCGCGATGCCCATGCCGGACATGATCGTCTTCACGTCGGCGAAGTCGAGGTTGATCATCCCGGGCACGAGGATCAGGTCCGAGATCCCCTGTATCGCCTGTCTCAACACATCGTCTGCCGTCGTGAACGCGTCGTTCAGCGTCGTCTTGCGGGCGATGGTTGCGAGCAGGCGCTCGTTCGGAATCGTGATGACCGTATCGACGCAGTCGCGGAGCTCTTCGAGGCCCCGCTCGGCCTGCGACTGCCGCTTGCGTCCCTCGAACTTGAACGGCTTCGTGACCACCGCGATCGTCAGGGCGCCGAGCTCGCTGGCGAGGCTCGCGATCACCGGTGCGGCGCCGGTCCCGGTGCCGCCGCCCATGCCCGTCGTGACGAACACCATATCCGCGCCGTCGAGCGCTTCAATCAGCTTGTCCGTGTCTTCGAGCGCCGCCTGCCGCCCCACGTTGGGGTCGGCGCCGGCGCCGAGCCCTTTCGTCAGCTTCGCGCCGATCTGGATCTTGTGCGGCGCCGCGTTCAGTTTGAGCGCCTGCAGGTCCGTGTTGGCGACGATGAATTCGACGCCGTCGAGGCCCGCCTGGACCATGCGGTTGACGGCGTTGCTTCCCCCGCCGCCGACGCCCACGACTTTGATGCGGGCACCCGTGCGCGTCTCTTCCTCCAGCTTCAACCGCAGCGTGGA
Organism: Vicinamibacteria bacterium; assembly: GCA_025937075.1. Next base: position 7,815 of record JAICSD010000145.1, read on the forward strand.
CGGCCCAGAGCCGCTCGCTTCGTGCCCATGTCTGAGTTCAGCCATTGTCAGGCCTCCTTTTTCACCGGGGGGCTTCGCCCCGCCGGCCCCGGCATCTCTTGAATGGCGGGGACCCCTGCACCCCGCCAAGGTGACTCCGCTGCGCTCGCGCTTCGCAGCTCGCCCCGCTCCGTTCGCGCCCAAGAAAAATTCCTTGAACAGCGTGCGCAGCCGTCCCGCTACGCGTCCGAATGCGCCGGCCCCCACCGGCCGCCCCGCCTCCCCCACGTGATTGCGATGCGCGTACATCACCAGCCCCGCTGCGGTGCCAAATGCGGGGTTGTTGACGTGATCCGCGAGGCCGCCGACGCCGGTGGGACATCCGCGCCGGATCGGCAGGTCGAAGATCTGCTCGGCGATTTCTGCCATCCCTTCGAGCATCGCGCCGCCGCCGGTCAGCACGATCCCGGAATTGAGCGACTTCTCGAATCCCGCCCGGCGGATCTCGTCCCACAGCAGGTGGAAGATCTCTTCCGCGCGCGGCTGCAGGATCTCCGACAGGATGCGGCGCGCCATCACCCGCGGCTTGCGTCCGCCGACGCTCGCCACATCCATCGTCTCGTCCTCGGCCACCATGGCGGACAACGCACATCCGCACCGGCGCTTGATCTTCTCCGCGTCGGGGATCGGTGTCCGCAGGCCGACCGCGATGTCGTTCGTGAAGTGATCGCCGCCGACGGCGACGACGCCAGTGTGCCACAAGCTGCCGCGTTCGAAGATGGCAAAATCAGTCGTGCCGCCACCAATGTCGACGATCGCGACGCCAAGCTGCTTCTCGTCGTCGGTCAGAACGGCCTCGCTCGCGGCGAGCTGCTCGAGTACGGTGTCGATCACCGCGACGCCCGCGCGGTTCACGCAGGCGACGACGTTCTGCGTGGACGTGGCGCTGCCCGTCACCACGTGCACGTTGACCTCGAGCCGCGATCCCGTCATCCCGACGGGAGCGCCGATGCCGTCCTGCTCGTCGACGACGAAGTCCTGCGGCAGCACGTGGAGGATCTCGCGTCCGCTCGGCAGCGCGACGGCTTTGGCCGCGTCGATCGCGCGCCGCACGTCCTCGCGCGTGATCTCGCGGTTCTTGCCCGCGACGGCGACGACACCTCGGCTGTTGAACGCCTTCACGTGGGCGCCGGAAAGGCCGAGGTGCACCGAATCGATCTCGACGCCCGCGGTCAGCTCAGCCTCTTCGATCGCTTTCTTGATCGAATCGACGGCGGCCTCGAGGTTCACGACGACGCCGCGGCGGATGCCCTTCGAGTCCGCGAGGCCGATCCCGATGATGTCGAGCCCCTCATCGTCGGTCATCTCGCCGACGATCGCGGCGATCTTCGAGGTTCCGACGTCGAGCCCGACCAGGTACCGCTCTTTCCTCGCCAATGTGGTCCCTTTCTCGCTGTGCTTCCGCCTGCAGGCGGTAGCCACTACCGCTTTGTCGGCCTCACGTACACGCGCGAATCGAACCTGAGATCCACGTAGTCGATGTCCGGGACGCGCTCGTGGAGCGCGTCCCGGAGATCGAGGTACGACTGGAGCCGCTCGGCGAAATGGTCCTCGCCGAGATGCAGCAGTGCGGCATCGTTCTGAAGGATCACGACCGCGTCGTGCGCGTCGTGGACGTCGATTTGGGAGACGCGCGCCGCCAGGTCGTGGCGGCTCGCGAGTGCATCGATGACCCTCGACGCCAGTTCGGCGCGCCG
>JAICSD010000542.1 GCA_025937075.1 Vicinamibacteria bacterium
CCGGGCAGACGCTCGCGCTGCCGCCCGGCAGCGTGGCCGCATCCTCCGACGGCGATTTGAGTGCCCGCACGTGCGTGGTGCGATCGATACCTGACGCGTCGCCCGCCGCGATCGACGCTCCCGTCTCGAACCTAAGCCAGCGTCCGTCCGGCGAGAAGGCGGGGTAGGCGCCGTCGCTCGTCAGCTCGGTCGACCGGAACCATTCGCCCGTTTGCAGCGCGATCGTTTGCAGCACGCGCGGCGCATCCGCTCCAGCCAGCAGCTCCTGATACGTCGTCAGCGCGTCGATGTAATCGCCTTCGTTCCAGTCGACATGCGCGCGCTCGAGGGCGGCGTCAGTCGCCGGATCGGCTGCACCGAGCGCAACCCAGACACACGCGGCCATCGTCGCGATCGTCACTACGGATCTATGCATGAGCTTTCGAGAGTGAAAGAAATTGTCCACCTTGAGATGCGTGCGCGATGTCAGCCAGAATGGATTCCCATTCCGGCGGCGCGAGTCTACAGAGTAACGCAGCACCTCGGGCTTTTCCCGACCCGACCCATCAGGAACACAGGTTGCACAGCAGCAGCGGCGTGTCGCGCGGGTCTTGTCGTCTTGTCGCTGCTGCCGCAGCCCTCTTCGTGTTCAGCGCCACGGCGCTGGCCGCGGAGAAGCCGATTCGGCTGCGCGCGCGGACGTTCATCCCCGTCCAGAACATGTCGGCGCAGCGAGCCGCGCAGGCTGGTCCCGCCGCAGTCCGCGCAGGTGCCGTTCGCCATCTCCTCATTCAGTTCGAAGAGCATCCGACGGCAAACGACCTCCGCGCGCTCCGAAGCGCAGGTGCGATCCCGCTTCGATCCGTGCCGGAGAACGCCGTGGCGGTAGCCGCGTTGCCCGGGTTCGACCCGGCTCGCGTTCCTGGCGTGCGGTGGGTTGGAACGCTCGATCCCGACGACAAGCTGAGCGCCGAGACGCGCGCCGACATTCGCGCGGCGGCGGCAAAGCATCCGTTCACTGTTGTCGAATTCCATCCGGACACGACGCGTACATCGGCCGCAACTCTGGCACAGCGCGCCGGAGCCGCGACGATCGAGATTGCCGGCCTCCCCGAGCACATGCTGGTGATTCAGACCGATCGCGCGGCCATCGAAGCTCTGATCCAGTTCGACGAGGTCGCATGGCTGTTTCCAGCGAGCCAGCCGCTCATTGCCAGCTCGCAGGCAGTCGTCTGTGCAGGCCTGGTGAGTGATACGGGGATCGTTGCCGCATACGCCACAGAAGGCGATGGATGGGATGGTCCGGGACGCTCGTCGGCGCGTCTCGCCTATATCCTGACGGCTCCTTCGCGGGATCTGTCCGTCTCCGTGCAGTCCGCCGAGCTCTCGCGCGCGATGGCGGAATGGGCGAAGTACGTGAGCATCGACTGGGTGCCGGCATCGCGTGGCGCGATGCCCCGCTCCGTCGACTTTCTGTGGGGCCCGACGAACCACGGCGACGCCTTTCCGTTCGCCGCGAACGTGATCGCGCACGCGTTCTATCCGTCGCCCCCCACCTCCGAGCCGCTGGCCGGCGACGTGCACTTCAACGATGAATTCCTCTGGGGCGCATCTCAGCCGGGCGCATACGACATCTTCAGCGTTGCGCTCCACGAGCTGGGACACTCGCTCGGGCTCAATCACTCGAGCGACCCGGATTCGGTGATGTATCCGAGCTATCAGGGGATCCTCACCGGTCTGAGCGCATCCGACATTCAAACGATCCGGACGCTCTACGCGCCGCGCAGCACATCGACGCTGGGGAACGGCTGGAGCGCTGGAGATATCGGAGCCGTCGGCGCAGCCGGATCCGCGGCGATGTCGGGCGCGACGATGACGGTCAA
>JAICSD010000459.1 GCA_025937075.1 Vicinamibacteria bacterium
CACCTCCTTCGCCTCCACGATCGAGTTGAGGTTCTTCCACGCGAAGTCCTTGTAGCGGACTTCTCCGTCGCCGCCGACATACAAGGCAATCGGCCCGTACGTCGACGCGTTCTTCTCGTCGATCGTGCCTGCGCCACCAAACGTCGTGCGCACCGTGTCGCCCGCGGCGAGGATATAGGCGTCGTTCCACTCGCCGGCCTTCAGCACGGGCGGGCGCCGGCCCGACGAGCCCACCTGTTGCCCTGGCGGCGTCGCGCGTCCGCCGCGGGCCGCGGGTGCGGGTGAGGTTGCGGGTGCGGGCGGGGTTGCGGGCGCGGCAGCGGGCGGGGTTGCAGGTGCGGCGCCGCCGCGCGCGCCTGCCGTTGCGCGACCACCACCACCTCCGCCGCGCCCGGCCGGCGCATTGATCCGGTCGCGCGACAGTTCCTTCCCATTCGCATCGAGCGTGATCGCGTACGACGCCGTGTCCCCTTCCGTCATCGACACGAAGATGCCGCTCATCCCGCCATCGGATGTCTTTTCCGCGCGCAGCAGCACGCCGGACTTGCACGCGCCCGTGCAGCGATACGACGTGAACAGCTGGACGTCCTGGAAACTCTTGTCCATGACGAGCCACCCGCCGTCGCTGCCTGGCTTCGCCGTCCCGATCAGCTCGCCGTTCTCCGCCTTCCACGTCGCATCCCCCAGCGTGTGCCAGCCGGTGAGGCGCGATCCCGTGAACATGCCGTCAGGCCTGAAATTGCCTGGACCTGCGGCGCCGGCAGAGAACGAGCAGATCGCCGTTGCAGCGGCAGCGAGAGACAACTGTGTGAGTGTTCGCATCGTATCCAGATTTGTCTGATCAGCGTTGTGCGGTGGATACCTTCGGCTTCGACGTGCGCGGTTTGCCGAAGAAGACGAACGCGCCGTGCGTGCCGGACGTCACGATATCCATCACGCCGTCCTTGTTGAGATCGGTTGCGAGGATCTGCGAGCCCGCGCCCGACTCGTTGTGAATCAGCTCCGGCACGAACTCCGCGCCGCCCGGCGCCTTCGCGTTGCGGCGCGTCAGGTACACGTAGAGCACCGGCGGCCCGTACGGATCGGGGTCGAGGAAACCTTCGTGATGCGACCAGTAGCGCTTGCCGACGATGAAGTCGGGGATCCCGTCGCCGTCGACGTCCGCCGCCGTCGCGCCGTGCGGCTCTGAGAACGTGACGCCACCGGCGTTCTTCGCCGAGTAGTCGTCCGAGATCATGTGCTCGACGAACGAGATCGCGCCGGAGCCATCCCGCTTCTGCTCGAACCAGGCGATCCCGAACCCGTGCGCCTGCAGGACCGTGACGACGTCCGCGAGGTGATCGCCGTTCACGTCGTAGACGGCCATCTCCCCGCCGCCTTCGGAAGCGCGTCCGTTCCATCGCGCGAACGCCTGCGGATGATACGTCCAGAGCCCCTGCTGCCCTTTGGGCGGCTGCTCCCACCATCCGTAGGCGTTGACGATATCCACCCGGCCGTCGCCGTTGATATCCCCGGCGCCGATGCCGTGAGCCCCCGTCGATCCAGCCTCGCTGATCGTCGTCGACAGCCAGGGGCCGGTCGGGTTCGCGGGATCGGGCTTCGAGTATCGCAGTGTGCCGTTCGGCCCTACGTGGACGAGATCGGGCGCGCCGTCGCCGTCGATATCCTTCATCACGCAGATCTCGCTGACGCCGGTGACCACGTTCGGGTACACGTCCCAGCGGCGCGGCTCACCTTTCGGGTTCACGTACAGACGTCCGCCATTCGTGCTCAGGAAATCCGGCCAGCCGTCGCCGGTAAAGTCGCCGGCGAAGCCCACCATGACCATCGGGTACTCGGTCGATGGATTGAGCGTCTGCGCCGCATAGAACTCGCGCGCGGTGAGATAGTCGGGACCGAGGTAGATGAAGGGTGGGACGATGAGGTCGAGGTGCCCGTCGTGGTTCACATCCGCGGCCGCCTGCGCCCACGAATACTGAAACGGCGTGAGCCGCTGCATGCGGAAGTTCGGCGAGACCTGCTCTTTCGTGAAGCGCTTCAGGTTGAGATCCTTGTACGACACATCGCGGAAGCGCACCTCGCCCGTGCCGCCGACGTACAACGCAATGCGTCCGAACGATCCCATTGCCTCGTCCACTGCCGCACCGCCGCCGAGCGCCTGCAGGCCTGTGTTGACGTGCGGGCGCAGCAGCGTGGCGTCCATCACGATGTCGAGGTCGTTCCACTCGGCCGGTTTCAGCGCAGTCGATGGATGAGGCACAACAGACGTGACGGCACTCGGTCCTCCGCGTCCTGCGGGTACGGCGCCGCGTCCGCGGCCGGGCCCGCCGGCGCGTCCCGCCTCGTCGGCAGGCGGAGGCGGCGCGAAGCGAACCATTCCTCCCGCCGATCGCAGACGTTCGCGCGTGAGCTCGCGTCCGGAGTCGTCGAGCGTGACAGCGAACGATCCAGTCTCGCCCGCCGTGAGCGACACGAAGATCCCCTTCATGCCCGTGGACGTCTTCTCGGCGCGCAGCAGCACGCCGGTCTTGCATCCTTCCGCGCACTTGAAGTCCGCGCCGAACTCGACGTCCTGAAGCGATCGATCGAGCAGGAGCCATCCGCCTTCCGCCGCCGTCGGTGTGCCGATCAGTTCACCATCGCTCGCGCGCCAGCCGGCCTGGCCGATCGTCTTCCAGCCGGTCAGCGTCGAGCCCTTGAACGTCCAGTCGGGAACAAACGTGCCCCGAGTCCCGTGCAGCGGGACGATAACGATGCTCGCGAGCATTGCAACCGGAAGAATTACTCGTCGGTACATGTCCGCTCAATTCTCCGCGTGAGTCCGCGTTGTCCGCGCTCGTCCGCGGCCCTATTTCTTCTTCGGCAAGGCGAACGCAATTGCCCCGATCGGCGTATCCGGATCGACGCGCGACGTCGGCGCCGTTCCGCGGCCGCCGCGGCCAGCCGTCGGGCTCGTCACCAGGACGAAATACTGCCGTCCGTCGGCCTCGTAGCTCACCGGTACACCCGCCGTGCTGCCGACGAAATTCCCCGTCCAGAGCACCTTGCCCGTCTCTTCGTCGTACGCGCGGACCTTCCCGTCGTTGCCCGCGTGGAACACGAGGCCGCCCTTCGTGACGACGATGCCATAGCGCGCGGCGAGTCCGCCCGTGTTCGTCGGACCCCCGGCCTGGATCGTCGGCAGGTGATCGCCATTCGGCACCTGCCACTTGATCTCGCCCGTGTTCAGGTCGTACGCGGTGAGCGTCGTGTACGGCGGCTTCGTGAACGACGCGAGCACACCGTAATCGGTCATGTATCGGTGTGACGGCACGTCCTTCACGTCTGCCGGATACGGCGTGTTCCCCGCGTTCCCGCCGACGCCCGGATAGAACGGCCCCATGGAACGCGGGGGCAGCGGCGGCTGCGGTGCACCACCGCGCCCGACGACCGGGCCGGGCGGATAGGTTTCCTCCGGGCGCGCATTGCGTGCAAGCCGTCCGCGTCCGGCCGATGGGCTCGAGTTCGCCAGATACGCAATGACGGCCGTGAGCTCCTC
>JAICSD010000391.1 GCA_025937075.1 Vicinamibacteria bacterium
TCCATCCACCAGTTCGGCGTCTTCGCGATGTGATCCCAGACCTTCCGGATGTCTCTGTCGGTGAGTGACCCCGGGGTCTGCTCGAGCGCCGCCTCATCGTCGACCTCACGGCGAAGGCACCGCATGGCGGTCGCGCGGAACGCGGTGCGAAAATCTGCGAGTACGCCGTCGAGATCGATCCCAATCCGCAGCGTCATGCGACCGGTCCATCGCTGCAGCGCGGCCGGCAGCGCGTCACCTCCGCCGAGGGTTTGTGATGGTGCAGCGCGATCGCGGCGCTGATGCCCGCGAGCACCGCGTTGGCCGGCACCGTCAGGCCCGTCTCCCATACGCTCTGCGCCGCGACGGCGGCGAGCCCGCACAACGCCCCTCCGCGCACCCAGAACATCACGGACTGATCTGCGGCCAGCCGGCGTGCCGCGGCGCGCACGAACAGCCACAGCGCGACCGCCCCAGGGACGATCGACAACAATCCGCCCTCCGAGGCCCATTGAAGGTACTGATTGTGCGCCTGGTTGAAGCGCACGCCAGGGGAGGAGCGTTGATACACCAGCATCGCCGTTTCATACGTTCCGGCGCCGCTCCCAGTCAACCAGAAATCCCGCAGGATCGGCACCGTATCCCGCCAGATGACCAGACGTGTGGCAGCCGACGCGCGACTGCGCGCGAATCGCTCGCCGACGGCCAGAGGATCGATGCGCGCCATCGCGAGCACGAAGATCACGCCCGCGATGGCGGCCACGAGGTGCGCCCGAGCACGCTGGTGAGGCCGTCTCAGCGAGCGCAGGTAGCCGCCGAGCGCGGCTCCGACAGCCAGGCTGGAAATGCCCGAGCGCGAGAGCGTTGCCGTGAGCGCCGCCAGCATGAGAGCCACCGCGCCTGTCAGCCAGACTGCACGGGCGTCCATCGCATCGCGAACACGTGCATGCCAGAGCGCGCCCGCCGGGTGCTCCCGGCGATGCGCCGCCGTGTGTGCGGCCAGATAGCCGGCGCACAGCGGCGCCGCAAGCAGTACCCATGTCGCAAACGAGTTGCGATCGACGAATGGTCCGAACGGCGGCGCCCCTTCCTGGAGCGGCGCGCGCGTCCAGTACATCAGACCGCTGCCGCTCGCAGCCTGCGCGAGGCCGATCGCCGACACTCCGACGCCCATCACGGAGATCCCCCGAATGAGAAGACGCGCGGCGGGATCGCCGAGCCGCCGGCGTCCAGCGCTGAACGACACAACTGCGAACAGCACGACGAGCGCGGCCCATGCCGTCGAGCGTCGATCGATCGTGAGCGTCACGATCGACGGGGCAATGAGGGCGATCCGCTGCTGGACGCGGCGGGCCGCAGGCGAGAGCAGATCGACGAGAACCGCGGGCAGCGGCAGTACCTGCAGCAGGATCACCAGGACGACCACGATCAGCAGTCGATCGATCTCGAGGAGATCGCGCTCGTGCTCCCGCAGCCCGCGTGCAGCCGCGGCCATCCAGCAGCACAGCACCGCCGCCGGCACGAGCGTCCATGCGTACACGCCGCCGAACGCGAACGTCGTCCAGGCAAGCAGCAGCAGGAACGGCGCTGCCGTACTATGCGGCGCCCTGGCTCTGGCTGTTTCCGTAGTAGTTCTTGTACTGGTAGCCGTAGTAGCGCGAGTAGTAGTACTTGTTGCGGTCGAAGTCAACCCGGTTCAGCACGGCGGAGATGCCCCGCGGCCGGCTCGCCCGCAGCGTCTCGAGCGCGCGATCGGCGTGCACACGGCGCGTCATCTCCGACCCCACCACGAACACGATCGATGACATCCGCGGCGCGAGGATCACCGCGTCGGTGACGGCCAGCACCGGCGGCGTATCGACGATCACCCAGTCGAACGGGCCGGTCGCGAGATTCGTCAGAAAATTGTTCATCCGCTCGGATGCCAGCAACTCAGAGGGATTCGGCGGCGTGCGACCGGCCGTGATGACGACCAGGTTGGGCTCGGACGTCCGCTGCACCGCTTCACGGACGCGCGCTTGGCCGACGAGCAGGTGCGAGAGCCCGATTTCGTTGTCCAGCCCTATCGTCTTGTGTAGGCCCGGCCGCCGCATGTCTCCGTCAATCAGCAGCACACGCGACCCGCCGAGCGCCAGTGCGAGGGCGAGGTTCGCCGCTGTGGTGGTCTTCCCCTCGAGCGGCTGACTGCTCGTCACCCCGATGATTCGGGTGCGGTCCGCGGCGCTCGTGAACACGAGCGACGTCCTGAGCGATCGAAACGCCTCGCCGAAGTCGTGCGGCACCGCCTCGGTCAGGACAGGAACCCGTTCCCCGCTGACGGCAGGCACGAGGCCGAGCAGCGGGATCTTCAGGCGCCGCGTGATGTCCTCGGGCGTCTTCACCGAATCGTCGAGATACTCGATGCCGAACGCGAGGCCGATCGCGACGGTGAGCCCGGCGAGGATCGCGGCAATCCAGTCGCGGCGCGGATTCGGCGAGATCGGAAATGTCGGCATGTCGCTGCGTTCCATGACCTGCACGTTGTTCGCGCGGCTGTTCGCGACGACGCGCAGCTCCTTCTGCTGCGCGAGCAGCGACTGATAGACCTGACGATCGCTGTCCGCCTTGCGCTCGAGGATCCGGTAGTCGCCGCTCTTACGGTCGAGATCCATCGACGCGCCCTTGGCTTCTTCGAGCGAACCTGCGAGATTGCGCTCTTCGGCCACAGCGCCGTTGTAGTCGTTCTTGATCGATTCGATGACGTTCGTCCGTTCCGCGACGAGCTGACGGCGGGCCGCGGCAATCGCCGCGTCCGCCGCCTTCATCGCGGGCCATTCCGGACCAAAGTTCCGGCTCACGAGCGATGCCTTTTCCGCCTGGGCGGCGAGCAGCTTGTTCTTCGCATCGACGACCGCAGGACTGGCGCCGATCACGGGGAACGTGTCGATCGCATCGTTGTTCGGGTCGGCTCCCTTCACCTGGTTGAACGCCGTTTCCCTGCTCAGTCGTGTCGTCCGGGCGCGGATGACCGAGTCGTTCAACGTGTTCAGGCGCTGCACGACGATGTTCTGACGATCGCCGAGGGAGAGGGCGTTCTTCGATTCACGGTACTTCGTCAGATCCGCTTCGCTCGCGGTGAGCTGGTCCTCCTGGCGTTTCAGCTCCGCCGTGACCCACGCGAGCATCTTGTCGGTGTTCTGCAGGCGAAGATCGAGGTTCTGCTGCGCGTATTCCTCGGCGACCGCATTCGCTGCCTGGGCCGCCAACTCCGGATTGCTGTGGCGGTAGACGATCGTGACGAGCCGCGTGCCCTGCTCAGGAAGAATCGTGAGGCCCCCGAGGAAGGCATTGGCGAGCGCGGCATCCTGCGCCTCCTCGATTGGGGGCATCGCAGGCGCCGCAGGCTGCTGCGCCCGCACGATGAGCGACCGGATCCACGCGCTCGCCGCGGCCCGTCCTCTGCGAATCAGCGAAATGGGATCGTGCGGCCGCGGCCCTTCACCGCTGAAGTCCGGATGGTGCGCGAGATTCAGCCGCTTCACGACCCGCTCCGCGAGGCTGCGGCTCTGCAGGATGCTGTACTGCGTCTTGTAGTACTGCTCCGAGTCCTGCCAGAACATCGGATCGTTCACGTTCAGGTTTGCGACCTGCGTCGTCCGCTCGTCCTGGATCAGCACGCGCGACGATGCCTGATAGATCGGAATCGTCGAGTAGGTCTGGATCATCATCGCCGTGACGACCAGGGCGAACGCGGTACCGGCAAGGCGCCGGTGCTTGAACAGCGCGTTCAGCCGATCCAGCAGATGCACCGGCTGCGCCGAGGAGGCGGCCAGCGGCAGGGTGGACGGAACCTCCGTGGCGGGCAGTTCCTGCGTGTCGAACATCAGGAGGTGATGCTCATTGCTTCCGTGAGACGGGACGTCCGACCGGCGCGAGCGCGGTGATGCCTTCGCTGGCCGCAGTGGCGATCGCGGCAGCGGCAGCGTTCGCGAAGAAGCCGTCGTACCACGGCACGTGCGTGCTCAGACGCACGAACGTCGCGACCGTTTCACCGTTGGCAACCGAGAACACGTGCCCCACCGCGAGCACCTTCCCGCTTTCGTCCACGAGCTCCACGAGGTACGTGCCGGTTGCCGTGCGATCGAAACGGAACTGCCCGTGGTCGTCAGCAAGCGCGGCGTCCTCGAGCTTCCCCGTGACCACGTTGCGAAGCCGGACGCGCGCGGACGCGAGGGGCGAGTTGTCCGCCTTCCAGGCGGTGCCCAGGATCGACGCCGGGGGATCTGCGGCGCGGGCTGCCGAGACGGCCGCTCCAAGAGCGAGGCCGATCGCGATCGCCACGGTCGCGTACGTCTGTCTGGCCGTCATAGGCGTCCGCCGGAACGAACGGGTTCAGACCGCTCTGCGAGTCCAGGTGAAAAGCTGGGGCTTAAACATGAATCGTACCCGGTTCAGCCGCCGGA
>JAICSD010000001.1 GCA_025937075.1 Vicinamibacteria bacterium
AGCGATCGTCTTCACGCCACGCTGATGCCGCTGACGATACTTCTCGAGGAAGTGCTCGCATAGAAGCGGAATGTCTTCCGTTCGTTCGCGAAGCGGCGGAACGCGGAGTGTGATCGTGTTGATACGGAAGTAGAGATCCTCGCGCAGCTTGCCGTCGCGAAGCGCGGCGTCGAGATCGATGTTCGTCGCGCAGATCAGGCGGAAGTCGACGCGGACGATCCGGTCGCTGCCGATCGGACGGTACTCACGCTCCTGAAGGACGCGCAGCAGCTTCGTCTGCAGATACGGCGGCATTTCGCCGATCTCGTCGAGCAGCAGCGAGCCGCCTTCCGCCATCTCGAAGAGCCCTTCCTTGTCCGTCGCGGCGCCCGTGAAGGCCCCCTTCTTGTAGCCGAACAGCTCGGACTCGATGAGATCCTTCGGAATCGCCGCGCAATTGATTTTGATGAACGGCCCTTTCGCGCGCTTGCTGTTGTAGTGAATCGCGTTCGCGATCAGCTCCTTGCCGGTGCCGTTCTCCCCTTCGATCAGGATGTTGGCGTCGCTGGCCGCCACGCTCTCGACCAGCTCCAGCACCTCGTGCATCTTCTTGCTCTTGCCGATGATGTTGCCGAAGCGGAACTGCCCTTCCAGCTTCTGCTTGAGGAGGAGGTTCTCGCCGACGAGATCGCGCCGCTCGATTGCGCGCTCGAGCATCGCGAGCAGCGTGTCGGGCTCGATGGGCTTCTCGACGAAACTGTGGGCCCCCGCCTTCATCGCCTCCACCGCCTTGGGCACGCTGCCGTGCCCGGTGATGACGATGACCTCGGTATCGGAATGGGTCTGTTTGAATTTCCGGAGCAGCTCCAACCCGTCCGCATCCGGCAGCATCATGTCGGTGACCACCACGTCGGGCTTCCAGCTCTTGAAGATGTCCTCGCCGCGGGTGCCTATCATCGCGGTGCGGACCTCGTACCCCTCGTGCTCGAGCAGGATCTTGAGCCACTCGATCATCGCGGGCTCGTCGTCGATCGCCAGCACGCGATACTTTTTCTTCGTGGTCATAGCGTCTCCAGCCCGTTGAGTGACGTGCTATATGACATGAATGAGCGCCATTTCACTACAAAATTATACAGATCCCCGGAGTCGTGACCAGTATATTGACATACGTTGTGTTTTCATACGGCCCGGAAGGCTCCCGGGGTTCCAGGGTTCCGAGGGTTCCAGGGTTCAGCTCCAAGGTTCTGGTTCCCAGGGTCCGCGTTCGCTCGTCCAGGAACGTTGGAAGGAACGTTGAAAGGAACGTTGGAACCCTGGAACCGCGAACCAGAACGACCGGAACCCCGGGAACCCCGGGAACCCCGGAACCCCTCTATAATCAGCCCGATGCCTGAGCCGCCCCACCCTGCACCGGCTCCCCTGCCGCCCAGCCGTCCTTCCCCGGCCGACAGTTCCGACAAGGTTCTCTGCGAGCGCTGCGGTGCCGAGATGTTCCGCATGCACGCCGTCTGGCGATGCCCCGCGTGCGGGTACAAGACCGACTGCTGCGGATGGTGAGCTGACGCGGCCGTCCTCGCCATGCAGCGTCTCGAATCGCACGTGGATACGACCGCCGAGGTGTTCCGGCGGAACCGCGATCGCATGTCGGCGCTGGTCGCCGAGCTACGCGAGCGTGAAGCAGCCGTGCGTCAGGGCGGAGGCCCGAAGTACGTCGATCGTCACCGCGCGCAGGGCAAGCTGTTCGTCCGCGAACGGATCGAGAAGCTCCTCGACCCAGCCTCATCGTTCCTCGAGCTGTCATCGCTCGCGGCCTGGGATGTCTACGACAACGATGCGCCGGCCGCCGGCATCGTGACCGGCATCGGCCGCGTCGGAGGACGCGAGGCCCTCATCGTGGCGAACGACGCGACCGTGAAAGGCGGGACGTATTACCCGCTGACCGTGAAGAAGCACGTGCGCGCGCAGGAGATCGCGCTCCAGAACCGGCTTCCCTGCATCTACCTCGTGGACTCCGGCGGCGCGTTCCTGCCGCTGCAGGCGGACGTCTTTCCGGATCGCGATCACTTCGGCCGTATCTTCTTCAACCAGGCCAGGATGTCGGCGGAGCGGATCCCGCAGATTGCAGTTGTAATGGGCTCCTGCACGGCCGGCGGCGCCTACGTGCCCGCGATGTCGGACGAAACCATCATCGTCAAGGGCACCGGTACGATTTTTCTCGGCGGGCCCCCGCTCGTGAAGGCCGCCACGGGTGAGGAGGTCACGGCGGAGGAGCTCGGCGGCGCTGACGTGCACACATCGTTGTCAGGCGTCGCCGACTACCTCGCCGAAGACGACGAGCACGCACTGCAGATCACGCGCACGGTCATGGAGACGCTGCACACGTCCAAGCATCTGCCGTCCGACGTCGCCACCCCGGAGGATCCCGCCTACGATCCACAGGAGATCTACGGCATCGTCAACGCGGACACGCGCAAGCCGTACGAGGTGCGCGAGATCGTCGCGCGTCTGGTCGACGGTTCCCGTTTCGACGAATTCAAGGAGCGTTACGGGACGACGCTCGTCACCGGCTTCGCGCGGCTGCACGGATTGCTCATCGGGGTGATCGCGAACAACGGCGTGCTCTTCTCGGAGTCCGCGCTCAAGGCGACGCACTTCATCGAGCTGTGCAACCTTCGTGGCATCCCGCTCGTGTTCCTGCAGAACATCACCGGGTTCATCGTAGGGCGCCAGTACGAGCGCGCCGGAATCGCGAAGGACGGCGCGAAGATGGTCCACGCCGTCGCGAACTCGGTCGTGCCGAAGTTCACGGTGATCATCGGGGGCTCGTTCGGCGCGGGAAACTACGGCATGTGCGGCCGCGCGTACGAACCGCGGCTGCTCTGGATGTGGCCGAATGCCCGCATCTCGGTCATGGGCGGCGAGCAGGCCGCCGGTGTGCTGACGACGGTCAAGCGCGATCAACTGGCGCGCGAGGGCCGCGCGCTCACCCCCGACGAGGAGCGCGCGATTCGGGATCCGATTGTCGAGAAGTACGAGCACGAAGGATCGCCGTACTACTCCACCGCTCGCCTGTGGGACGATGGGATTCTGGACCCTGCGGAAACGCGGCAGGCGCTGGCGCTCGGCCTATCCATGACGTTCAACGCGCCGGTTGCAGACCCAGCGTTCGGCGTTTTTCGGATGTGACGAGCAACGCCCAGCGCCCAACTCCCAAATCGGATTGCGCATGTCGACATTGCTGGTTGAGCCGAAGGGTCCGGTTGTTCACGTTACGCTCAATCGTCCCGATGTTCGCAACGCCTTCAACGAGGAGCTCATCGCGGAGTTGACCGACTGGGCGCGCGGTGTCGCGCCGGGCGCGGGCGCGCGCGTCGCGGTCCTCGCCGGAGCGGGCAAGGTGTTTTGCGCGGGCGCCGATTTGTCGTGGATGTCGAAGACGATCGCATACTCGCGCGACGAGAACGTCCGGGATGCGCGCGCGATGGCAGCCATGTTCGAAGCGCTCGATCGGCTGCCGGTGCCGCTCGTCGGCCGTGTGCATGGCGCAGCGCTCGGCGGCGGCGTCGGGCTCGCCGCGGTGTGCGACGTCGTCGTCGCGGCGGAGGACGCGGTGTTCGGATTCACCGAGGTCAGGCTCGGCATTCTTCCGGCGGTGATTTCGCCCTACGCGATTGGCAAGATCGGCCGCTCGGCGGCGCGCGAGCTGTTCCTGACCGGCGCCCGGTTCACGGCGGCACGCGCGCGAGAGATTGGGCTGATTCACGCCGTGGCCGCTGAAGCGGATCTGGACCGCGTCGTTGCGCGATACGTAGCGGATGTTGTCGCGTCGGGACCCGAAGCCGTCGCAGCCGCAAAGGAGATGATCGCGCACGTGGCCGACGAGCGAGTCGCGGATGTCGGCGCACACACGGTTGACGCGATTGCGGCACGGCGCGTCTCGACGGAGGGCCAGGAGGGCATGCGCGCGTTTCTCGAGAAGCGCAAACCCTCCTGGACCAAAGGGCTGGAGTGATTCGCCGGCTGCTGATCGCCAACCGCGGCGAGATTGCCCTGCGCGTCATCCGCGCGTGCCGCGAGATGGGGATCGAGGCGATTGCCGTCTACTCCGACGCGGACGCGCAGGCTCGTCACGTGCGCGCCGCCGACCGCGCGATCCGGATCGGACCGCCGCCGGCCCGCGAGAGTTATCTCGACATCGAGGCGGTGATTGCGGCCGCGCGGCGCTCAGGGGCCGACGCGGTGCATCCCGGGTACGGATTTCTCTCCGAGAACGCCGCGTTCGCGTCAGCCTGCGCGGATGCGGGCATCGTGTTCGTGGGACCTCCCGCGCAGGCGATTGCCCGCATGGGTTCGAAGATTGCCGCGCGCGAGCTGATGCAGCGCGCGGGCGTGCCCGTCGTGCCGGGACGAACGCCCGACGATCAGAGCGATGGCGGGTTGGAGGCGGCAGCGGCGGACGTGGGATTCCCCGTTCTCGTAAAGGCCTCAGCCGGCGGCGGCGGCAAAGGGATGCGCGCCGCGGCGAACCCGCACGAACTGCGCGACGTCGTACCTGCGGCACGGCGGGAAGCGCTGGCCGCGTTCGGCGACGGCACGCTCTACGTCGAACGTCTGATTCAGCGTCCGCGGCACGTTGAAATCCAGGTCCTCGCCGATTCGCACGGCAATGCGGTCCACCTGTTCGAGCGCGAGTGCTCGATTCAACGACGCCATCAGAAGATCGTCGAAGAATCTCCGTCTCCGGCCCTGACACCACCGCTCCGCGAGCGGATGGGTACCGCCGCGATTGCCGCGGCACGAGGGGCCGGCTATCAGAACGCAGGGACGATCGAGTTCCTGCTGGACGGAGCGGGCGACGAGGCGCGGTTCTATTTCCTCGAGATGAACACGCGCCTGCAGGTCGAACATCCTGTCACGGAGGCGGTCACCGGCGTCGATCTCGTGCGCGCGCAGATCGTCGTCGCCGCCGGCGAGCCGCTGCCCTGGTGTCAGGAGGCGCTGTCGCTGCGCGGTCACGCGATCGAGTGCCGCGTCTACGCCGAGGATCCCGGCAACGGTTTTCTTCCGCAGGCCGGTCGATTGCACCTGTATCGTGAGCCCGTCGGGCCAGGGATCCGGATCGACAGCGGTGTCGAGGAAGGCGTAGACGTGCCCGTTCAGTACGATCCGCTGCTGGCGAAGCTCATCGCCTCGGGTGAGACGCGGACGGCCGCAGTTGCCCGGGCATCCGCGGCCCTTCGCGCGTTCCCCGTCCTCGGTGTGCGGACGAACATCCCCTTTCTCGTGAACCTGCTCGGGCAGCTGCGTTTTCGTGAAGGCGCGATCGACACAGGGTTTGTCGACGAACACCTCGAGGATCTGCTTCGAGCAGACGAGATACCCGCGTCCGTGATTGCGGCTGCCGCGGTCGTTCGCGCAGCCGCGTCGCACGCGCGCCCGGCCGCCGCGCCACTATCAGCAGCGGCGGACCCCTGGACCACGGTCGCGCGCTGGGGACGTCAATGAGCGAACGGGCGTTCTCAGTGACACATGGCGATCGCACCTACCGCGCGGCCGTCGCCGACGACGGTGCCGTGTCGGTCGACGGCGTCCGTGTTCACGTCGCGCGCGCACCGCTCGAAGGCGAGCTCGTCGTCGCGCGCGAGGAGATGATCGATCGCGTGTTCGTCGCCGTGGCTGGCGGGTCGACGTGGGCCTTCCACGATGGGCGCGTCTACGAACTGGCCGTAGACTCAGAAGAGAACGGACGAAGGCGGACGACGCATCACCAGGGAAGCCTGCTGGCCCCGATGCCGGCTGCCGTCGTGGCCGTTCAGGTGAGCGCTGGCGCGTCCGTCAAGCGCGGCGACGTGCTGATGATTCTCGAAGCCATGAAGATGGAGCTGCCCGTTCGCGCGCCCGGTGACGGGATCGTCAAGGCCGTCAATTGCCGCCCGGGCGACCTCGTGCAGGCGGGCGCCAGCCTGCTCGAAATGGAATGACGCTCCCGCGCCGAGTCCGCATCGTCGAAGTCGGGCCGCGTGATGGCCTGCAGAACGAACCGGCGATGGTATCGACGTCCGACAAGGTGGCGTTCGTCGACCGGCTCAGCGAAGCCGGTTTCGAGATCATCGAAGTGTCCGCGTTCGTGAGTCCCAGGTGGGTGCCGCAGATGGCCGACGCCGGCGACGTCATGTCGCGCATCGATCGGAAGCGAGGCACGAAATACACGGCGCTCGTTCCGAACCTGACGGGCCTGGACCGCGCGGTTGCAGCCAAGGTGGACGAGATTGCGATCTTCGCGGCCGCATCGGAATCGTTCAGCCGGCGAAACATCAATCAATCGATCGCGGCGTCGCTCGATGCCTATCGCGGCGTCTGTTCGGCGGCGCGCGAGCGCGGGCTGCCCGTCCGTGGTTACGTCTCCACGGCGTTCGGGTGTCCGTTCGAAGGGCCCGTCGATCCAGGTGCCGTCGCGGACGTCTGCGCCGCGCTCATCGATATGGGCGCATACGAGGTGGCGGTCAGCGACACGATCGGCATTGCCCACCCGGGGCAGGTTCCACCGGTCGTATCGGCTGTCGCGCGCCGCCTTCCTTTGGAGAAGATCGCCCTTCACTTCCACGACACGCGCGGCACCGCGCTCGCGAACGTCCTCACGGCCCTGCATCTCGGCATCCACACGTACGATGCGTCTGCGGGAGGCCTCGGCGGATGCCCGTATGCTCCCGGCGCAACCGGGAATCTCGCCACCGAGGATCTGCTCTACATGCTCGATGGTCTGGGGATCGAGACGGGCGTGAATCTCGACAACGTTCTGGCCGCGTCACGATTCATCGAAGGCACGATCGGGCATCCGCTGGCGTCCCGCTATGCGGCCGCGGTGCGGCATCTCACGTAGCGCAGGTCTATCGTGAGGCCAGCCACTCGTCGAACCGCTGTTCGTCCCAGCAGTTGACGACGCGTTCGGCGGGAATGCGCGCGAGTCGCGCGTGCGCGATCGCGTAATCGGTGAACGGCAGCTCCGGCAGGCTGTGCGCGTCGCTGTCGAGCGCGAACAGACAACCCGCCTCCAGCGCGCGGCTCGCCAGCTCGTAATCGATATCCTGGCGATGCCAGTTGCCGTCCAGCTCGATCGCGACGCCGCGCCCGGCCGCCTCCTCGAACACGCGATCCCAGTCGGCCGACACACCGGGCCGGCTGTTGTACATCCGGCCCTGCGGATGGCCGAGGATCGCCACGCCCCGCTGCCGGACCGCGCCCAGCATCCTCGCCGTCTGATCGATCTCGCGGCGCAGCAGCGAATGGGGCGACGCAATCACGTACTCGAAGATGCCGCGCTCGGACTCCTGCAGATCGAGGGAGCCGTCCGCGAGGATGTTCGCTTCGACGCCTTTGTAGACGCGAACGCGCCCCGCGAACTCCTGGTTGACCTCATCGATCTCGCGATGCTGGCGCTTGGCCGCCTCCATGCTCATGCCGCCGGCGATCGGGAGCCCGTACGAGTGATCCGTCATACCGATGCGCCCCCAGCCGAGCGCGAGCGCGGCGCCCGCCAGCGACGCGATCGTCTCGACGCCGTCGCTCCACGTCGAGTGCATCTGGAGATCACCGCGATACTGCGCCGCCGAGACGATGGCGGCGGGCAGCGGCGCGTCGAACGCGAGCCGCAGCGCGTGGCGGCTCAGATAGGCGCGGCGGAATCGACGCCGCTTCTCCACATCCGATCGGCGCGCAGACGCTGACACCGCGCGATCGACGGTCGCCGACGCGCCGGTCGTGACCAGCTCGCGCACGATTCGCTCAGTCGCGGCCCCGAGAAACGGTATGTCGCGGAGCGTGCCCTCCTCCAGCAAGTCGGCAACGGATCGATCGAGCCCGGCGGCGAGGACCTTTGCGGCGCGCTTGTAGCCGAAGCGGCTGCGCTCGGACGTCTGGATGATGGCCATGTCCTGCAGCAAGCCCGCCGCAATGACGTTCAGGTCAGGCGGCGGCGCGGCGGGAGCGGCCGGACGGCGCCGGGATTGTGTAATCCGTTTCACATTCGCACGCTTCGGCATCGGGATCTCGTCGCTCAGCTACCCGGAGGGCGCAGTT
This sequence comes from Vicinamibacteria bacterium, assembly GCA_025937075.1. Next base: position 8,056 of record JAICSD010000001.1, read on the forward strand.
CAGGCCAGCCGAGCCGCGGCACTTCGCTTGCTCTTCCCACGGGCGGTGCGGTTCCAGCCGTGCCATGGAGGCACATGCGGATCCTGGCGATCGCCGCCCTCGTCAGTCTAACGGCATGCAGCATCCTGCCCGGCGTCGGGCGCGATGCCCAACGCGACGCGATTCGGCGCTCGGTCGAGACGCTCGTAAGCGCCCGCGAGATGCCGGTGTTCGTGAGCCGCGACCGCGAGGGAACGCGGCTCTGGTCGACCGCGCGCGCGTTCTACACGAATCGACAGTTCGAGCCCGCGTGGATCGACGGCCGGCGTCCTCGTACGCAGATGGACGATCTCATCGACGCGCTCGAGCACGCTGATCGGGACGGGCTGGATCCTGAGCTCTACAGCGCATCGACCATCGCGGCACGGCGCAAGGAAGCGGGACGCGGGTTCCTGACGAAGAAGGGCTTCGACGAGACGGAAGCGGTCCGGCTGGACGTCTGGTTGACGTACCTGTATCTGCACTACGCGTCCGACCTCGCGAACGGTCTCGCGGACCTCGCTCATGCGGATCCCGACTGGCAGATTCACGACGATGCCTTCGATCCGGGGCGCACGCTCACGGACGCGCTCGAGCGCAATCGCGTGGCGCAGTCGCTCGAGGATCTGCTGCCACCGAATCCGCAATACGCCGCGCTGCGCGACGTGCTCGCGCGTTATCGGGAAATCGAACGTCGAGGCGGATGGCCCGTTCTGCCTCGCGGCCTTCGGCTGAAACCCGGGCAGCACAGTTCCGCCATTCCGGCACTCGCTCGGCGGCTTGCGTCGACGGGCGACTACACCGGGCGACTCGACGAGCACGCGACGGTGTACGACGAAGGCTTGCAGCGCGCCGTCGAGCAGTTTCAACAGCGGCACGGACTGGAGCCGGACGCGAAGATCGGGCCGGCGGTCCTCACGGAGCTCAATGTGCCGGTGGCCGCGCGCATTCGGCAGATCGCGCTCAGCCTCGAGCGCTGGCGCTGGCTGCCGCGCGACCTCGGCGCCAGGTACGTCCTCGTCAACATCCCCGAGTACCGGCTGGAAGTGTGGGAACGCGGCCGCGTCGCGCTCGCGATGAACGTCGTCGTCGGCAAGAAGGACACGCCGACGCCAATCTTCTCCGATCGGATGACCTATCTCGTCTTCGCTCCTTACTGGAACATGCCGCCGGATATCGTCGCGGAAGAGACGCTGCCGTCGGTCATGGCCGATCCTGCGTTCCTCGAGCATGCGAACATCGAAGTGCTGGACAAGCAAGGCAACGTGATCCCGGCCGCCGCGGTGAACCTCGAGGACCCGACGGCATACCGGTTCCGGCAGCGTCCCGGGACGTCGAACTCGCTCGGTCTCGTGAAGTTCATGTTTCCGAATCAGTACAACGTGTATCTGCACGACACGCCGGCGGATTCGCTGTTCGCGAGGGCGACGCGATCGTTCAGCCACGGATGCGTCCGGCTCGAGGATCCCGGGGCGCTCGCCGCGTACGTGCTCTCCGATCAGCCGTCATGGACGGCGGATCGGATCGCAGACGCGATGCACGCCGGGGAGGAGACGACGGTCAGGCTGAAGGAACCGATGCCGGTGTACCTGGGCTACTGGACGGCGCGCGTGTCGCCGGACGGCCTCCTGCAGTTTCGCAACGACGTGTACGGCGTGGACGCGCGGCAGGCGTCGATGCTGAACGTGCGGCTCGAGAAGCTGAAGCGCCGCGCGGATGCCGCGGCGACGAGCGCACTCGTCGAGAAGGAATCGCGTCAGGCGGGCCGCTGACGCCGGTGCTCGTCGATCAGATTACGAATCGCCGATTCGAGATCGTCGGGCGAGCACGGCTTCGAGAGAATGGCATCGCACCCGGCGCGATCTGCGCGCGACGGATCCTGGCTGAACGGTCCGTATCCGGTCACCGCAAGAATCGGAATGCCGCGCGTCCGGACGTCGGCCCTCAAGCGGCGTGTCAGCTCGTACCCATCGATGCCCGGAATGTGCAGATCGGTCACGATGACCGCGGGGAGGAGATCGAACGCGCGCTCCAGCGCCTGAAGGCCGTTGTGCGCCTGCTCGACGCGAAAACCCGCATCGGCGAGCCAGTGGGCGTACATCATCCGCCCTTCCCTGTCGTCCTCGACGAGCAACACCAGCGGCCGGTCGTTATCGACGCCCATAGACGCCCGTTCTCCGAGTATATCAACGGTACAGGCGTCGAATCTGTGTGTTTGTACAGGCCGGATCGGGCAATTCGGGTGCATTCTCATTCGGCGATCGAGCTCTTCCGTTGGAATTCGCTGGTAGAGTCTCGCTGTGAGCGCAGCCGCCGTCGTCGGCGTCATTGTCCTTGGGACGGCCGTGTCGTATCCAGTCGCGGCGTTGCTGTCCGTCCCGCTGCTCGTCCCGGTTCTCAACGTTCTGGCGGCCTACCCGTTGATGGCTGCCTCGCTCCGATCGGGGCACGTCGCGCAGGCAATCGTGCGCATGTGGATCTGGGGGGCGACGCTCGCCGTCTGCGCGACGACGATCTCCTATCTGGCCCCGGAGCAGAGCGGCCGCCTGTTCCTGCACGGGGACGCCTATCGCCGTGAGATGTTGGAGTTCGTGCTGACGGGCCGAGGTGCCGAGGGAAACATCCGCGTATTTCTGCCGCAGCATGCCGCGCACGCGCTGGTGTTTTGCGGACTCGCGCTGGCGACCGGGAGCCTGCTCGCGATGCCCCTCGGCGCCGTGCTGATGAACTACATGTCGCATTACGTGGGCGCCCTCGCCGCGTCGAGCGCGCATCCCCTGGCGGCCGTCGCCCTTGCGTGGGTGCCCTGGGCCATCATCCGGGTCGCGAGCTTCGTTGTTCTGGGCGTCGTGCTCGGCGGACCCGTGCTCTCCCGGATACTCGGATTCGAGTACCGGCTGGGCGATCAGCGCCGCTGGATGGCCGCGGCGCTCTGCGGCCTGCTCGTCGACGTCCTGTTGAAGTGGGCGCTCGCGCCTCACTGGCGCCTGCTGATACGAGCGGCCTGGCTTCGCTGAGGCCGCAACTCCCAAGTCCGAACTCCCAAGACCGACAACCAACAACGACTACCGACAACCGACAACCAACTTCCAACCTCCTCAGCATCGTCTCGGTCTACAATCTAGATCCGTGAGCAAACCCAAGCGACTGGCCATTCTCGTCGGCGGAGGCCCCGCCCCTGGCATCAACAGCGTCATCAGCGCTGCCACCATTCGCAGCCAGCTTGCAGATGTGGATGTTTTAGGCGTCCGCGAAGGCTTCGAGTGGATCATGCGCGGCGATACCGAGCACATCGTGCCGCTCGGGATCAACGAGGTGAGCCGGATTCACTTCCGCGGCGGCTCGTTCATCGGCATCTCGCGCGCGAATCCCACGACCGACCCGCAGTTGCTCGAGAACGCGGTGCTCTCGCTGCTGCGCCTGGACGTGGGCATGCTGATTACGATCGGCGGAGACGACACCGCCTTCTCCGCGATGAAGCTCGAAGCGCAGTCGAAGGGACGCATCCGGGTGGCGCACGTGCCGAAGACGATCGACAACGATCTGGACCTGCCGCCGCACGTCGACACGTTCGGGTTCCAGACCGCGCGCCATCACGGCGTCGAGATCGTGAAGAACCTCATGGTCGACGCCCGGACGACCTCGCGCTGGTATTTCGTCGTGGCGATGGGACGCAAGGCCGGCCACCTGGCGCTCGGCATCGGCAAGGCGGCAGGCTCCACGCTGACGCTGATCCCTGAAGAATTCGAAGGACGCGTCCGCCTGAGGATGATTGTCGACACGCTGGTCGGCGCGATCATCAAGCGTCTCAGCTACGGCCGCCGCGACGGCGTGGCGATCATCGCGGAAGGCCTGGTCCTCGATATCGATCCGGAAGACCTTGCGGAGATCGAGCACGCCGAGCGCGACGCGCACGGGCACGTCCGGCTGGACGAGGTGAACATCGGCGAGATCCTCAAGGTCGAGGTGCAGGAGCGCCTCAAGCAGATGCAGATCAAGACCACGATCTCCGCCAAGAACATCGGCTACGAGCTGCGCTGCGCCGACCCGATCCCGATGGACATGGAGTACACACGCGATCTCGGGTACTGCGCCGCGAAGTACCTCCTGTCGGGCGGCAACGCCGCGATGATCTCGCTGCAGGGCGGCCATTTCGTCCCGGTTCCCTTCACGCAGCTGCTCGATCCGCGGACCGGACGCACGAAGGTGCGCATGGTCGACATCCACTCGGAGCGCTACGGCATCGCCCGCCGGTACATGATCCGGCTCCGCCGCGACGACTTCGAGGATCAGGAGGAGCTCGGTCGCTTCGCGAAGATCGCGGGCATGTCGGTGGACGACTTCCGCAAGGAATTCGAGCACATCATCGATCTGGAACCGCCCAGGCTCATCGTCGATCCCGTGCAGGGGCTCGTCGAAGCGCCGCAGGAACATCCCCGGTAATGTCTGAAGGGGCGCCCAAGAGCGCGCTCGAGTTGGTGATGGAGCGGCTGCGCCGCAAGGACGCCGAATCGGGCGTCGAGGAGCAGAAGCTCACCGACGCGCAGAAGGCGGCGATTGCGGAAGCGCGATCGGTTCACGATGCGAAAGTGGCCGAGCGGCAGATTCTGCACCGCAGTACGCTGTTGAAGACATTCGACCCGCAGGAACGGGAAAAACTGGACGAGGAGTATCGCCGCGATCTCGATCGCTTCGCCTCCGATCGCGACGCGAAGATCCGCAGGATTCGCGAACAGACGCCGCAATGACGGGCTGTGCCCCATAGCATTCGCGACGCGGCGCGGCGAATCGCGCGTCCGGAGACGTCGGTCGCCGCTGGCATCCTGCTGAGCCGTCTCGCAGGCCTCGCGCGCGTCAGCCTTTTCTCCGCCTTTTTCGGTCAGGTCAGCGAGGCGGCGGATGCCTTCAATGCGGCCTTCCGCATTCCCAACCTTCTTCAGAATCTCTTCGGCGAGGGGGCGCTCTCCGGCTCGTTCATCCCCGTTCACGCCGGCCTTCGCGCACGGGGCGAGCACGATGCCGCCGCCCAGACCGCTCGCACCGTCTTCGCCCTGCTGGCGCTCACGATGTCCGTGCTCGTGCTCGCGGGCGTCCTCGCCGCGCCCGTGCTCGTCGACGCGCTGGCTCCAGGGTTCAGCGGCAGCAAGCGCGAGTTGACCGTTCGTCTCGTGCGGATCCTGTTCCCGGGCGCCGGCCTGCTCGCCACCGCCGCGTGGTGCCTTGGCGTCCTCAACAGCCACGGCAAGTTCCTCCTCTCGTACACGGCGCCCGTCGCGTGGAACGCGGCCATGATCGCGACGCTGGCGATCTTCGGCGGCCACGAACCATTGAGCACGCTCGCGACGTCTCTGGCATGGGGCTCGGTCGCCGGAAGCCTCCTGCTCTTCGCCGTCCAGGCGCCGACCGCCTTCGTGCTGTCGCGCGGCGGCGGCGCGGTGCTGGCCCTGTCCGCACCGGTTCGCCTGGCCGTTCGGAATTTCATGCCGGTGCTCGTCAGCCGCGGCGCGGTGCAGTTGACCGGCTACATCGACCAGATGATCGCGAGCCTCCTTCCGACAGGCGCGGTCACGGCGCTGACGAACGCGCAGCTCTTGTACACGCTCCCCGTCAGCCTGTTCGGCGTGGCGATCTCCGCCGCGGAGCTTCCCGCGATGTCCGGGGATGCCGCACGCGATCAGGCGCCCGACGGCCGTGCGGGTGCCCTCCGCACCCGGCTCGATGCGGGCCTCACGCGGCTCGCGTTCTTCGTGGTCCCCTCGGCCGTCGCATTTGCCGCGCTCGGCGACGTCCTCGCCGCGGCGCTGCTCCAGCGCGGGCGTTTTCGGCCCCAGGACTCGATTTACCTCTGGGGCATCCTCGGCGGCTCGTCCATCGGCCTGCTGGCCACGACGATGGCGCGGCTCTATTCGGTGGCGCACTATGCGCTCGGTGACACGAGGCGGCCGCTGCGCTACGCGCTCGTGCGGCTCACCGTGGTGACGACGCTCGGGTTCCTGTGCGCGATCGTGCTGCCGCCGCGCCTCGGTATCGCGCGCGAGTGGGGCGCCGCCGGGTTGATGGGATCCGCGGGCATCGCCGGCTGGATCGAGTTCGCGCTGCTGCGCCGCAGCCTGAATGCGCGCATCGGCCGGACGGGACTTCGCGCCGAGTACACCGCTAGACTATGGACGGCCGGGGCAATCGCCGCGGCTGTGGCGTGGACGATCAAGCTGGTGCTGCCGCCACTCGACCCGACGCTTCGCGGCATCGTCGTCCTCGGCGCGTTCGGCGTGGTGTACCTCGCTGTGGCGGGTCTGCTCCACGTGCCGATCGCGGGTTTGAAACAGCGCTGACTGGAGATGCTGAGAACTCGTTCTCTGCCGACGTGCATCACGTTCCGCGGCGCGGCGCGCCGCCTGCCGGCGGCGATCTTGTGCAGCGTGCTCTCCGCGGGATGCTCGATTGCGCACGGGCCGACTCCCCCCGTGCGCGTGCTCGTGCTCAACATGCACGCGGGAAAGGATGCGTCGGGCGCCGACAACCTTCAGCGGATTGCCGATCTGATTCGATCGAACACTCCTGACCTCGTGCTCTTGCAGGAAGTGGATCGCGGCACGAAGCGATCGGGCGGTGTCGATCAGGTCGGCCGCCTGCGGGACACGACCGGATACGACGGCGCCTTTGGCGCGAGCCTGGCGTCGTATGACGGCGGTCAGTACGGTATCGCCGTCCTCTCCAAACGAGCGATCGCGGCTCAATCCACGGCCAGGCTTCCCGTCTCACCGGTGGAGATGCGGGCGGGGGGATCCCGCGAGCCTCGCATCGCGCTCGTCGTGCTCGCGAACATGGATCGCAGCGTGATGTGGCGCGTCGTCAACACACATCTCGATCCTTCGGACGACGCGGCGCGCCAACAGGAGACGGCGAGCCTTCTCACCGTCACGCGGGAACAGGCTGCGACGCAAACGCCGTTCGTCACGGGCGGAGACCTGAACTCGACGCCCGACTCGGCCGTGCACCAGTCGCTCGCGGCCTCGGGGCTTCGCGATGCCTGGGCGGAATGCGGAAAAGGGGACGGATTCACGTATCCGGCGGGTGCTCCGGCGAAGCGGATCGACTATCTGTTCCTGTCAGGCAGTCTCAAATGCAGCGACGCCCAGGTGCTCGACACGACGCTTTCCGATCATCGTCCGCTTCTCGTCACGATCCAGTAGGGCGCGCAAGGATGGTGTCTCGATGAATAGTTGCGCGGTTCTCCTCCTGCTCACGCTCCTGTCCGCGCCAGCGACACCCGTGCAACAGCCGCAGGACACCCCCGCGGCACCACCGGCCTCCATCGCCCCGCCTCCACCCTCGACGCTCGGGGACGCGATCCGGGCGCTGCCTCAGAGCGCGCGTCATCTCGCCGACCGATCCAATTTGATCGTGTTGGGCGCGGCAACCGCGGGCGCTCTGGCCCTCACTTCCGCGGACGCGCAGATCACCCGCACGATTGCAGCATCGCCGATGGATACCGCCCTCGATCCAGGGGACGTCATCGGAAATGGCTTCACGCAGTTCGCCGTCGCGCTCGGCACGCTTGCCGCCGGCCAGCTCTCGCACAAGCCGAGCGTCGCCGAGACCGGCGCGGACCTCCTCGACGCGCAAATCATCAACGGCGTCGCGACGCAGCTGATCAAGTACGCCGTGGATCGGCGGAGGCCGGATGGAGGACCGCACTCGTTTCCATCCGGCCATGCGTCGGCGACGTTTGCCACCGCCGCCGTCATCCAGCGCCGGTTCGGGTGGAAGGCTGGCGTACCGCTGTATGCTCTCGGCGGTTATGTTGCCGCGTCGCGGCTGCAGGAGAACCAGCACTACCTCAGCGACGTCGTCTTCGGCGCGGCGCTGGGTGTCGTGGCCGGCCGCGCCTCGGTTCACAGCAGCAAGACGGGCGTGACCGCGTTTTTCGTGCCGCTGGGGCGCGGGATGGCCGTTTTCGTCGTCCGCCACGCGGGACGATGAGCGGCGCCGGTCTGATACCGGCTTACTCATCCAAATGGGTGCGTAGTAGTATGCGTGGCTATGAGCGGACACGTTCCGGAACGGCGTATGGGTGGTGCAGACAGACGAAGAGTGCCGCGCGGCGGCCGGCGGCCAGGTGACGTCCAGGGGTTCGCGCCGCTGATTCTCGTCGCCGACGACGACCTCGACAACAGCGCCCGGTGCGAGGCGATTCTCGCGGGCCTGCGCTTCGCCGTGGCGCCGGCGCGCTCGAGCGACGAGGCGCTGCGGGTCATGCACGCGCTGAAGCCGAATCTGGTGGTCATGCACCTGAAGGACGCCGCCGGATTTCGCGAACGGATGGCGGCCGATCAGACGACCGCGGACGTGCCGGTCATCAGCGTCACTCCCGAGATCAGCGAGCCGGCCGCGCTCATCGAAGAGATCCGCCGCGTGCTCCGCGAACGGCGGAGCGCGCGCGTGTGATGCGGCCGGCGGTCCTCACCGTTGCCGCTGGCGTCTGGCTCGCCGCGGCAAACGCGGCCGCCCAGGTGCCCCCCACCCTGACGCTCGAGGACGCGGTCGCCCGGGCCGTCGAGGCGAACCGCACGATCGCAGCCGCGCGGACTGCCCGCGCGATCGATGTCGCCGGCATCCAGGCGGCCGGCCAGCGCCCCAATCCGGAGATTACCGTGGAAGGCGAGCGCGAAACGCCCCACTGGGCCGTTGGCGGGGCGCTGCCAATCGAGGTCGCTGGCAAGCGCCAGCGGCGAATGGACGTCGCGCAGGCCACGCTCGCGGTCACCGAGGCGGAGACCGCGCGCATCACCTCCGACGTCCGCGTCGACGTCAGGCGTGCCTATTACCAGGCCGTTGCGGCCTCGAGGCGCGTCGATATTGCGCAGGAACTGGAGACCATCGCGACGCGCGCACGGGATGCCGCGCAGGAGCGATTTCAAACCGGCGCGGCTCCCCGCCTGGATGCGTTGCAGGCGCAGCTCGCGCTCGCGGAGGCACAGAACGAGACGTCGCTCGCGCGCGGCGAGCTCTCCGCCGCGCGAGCCGACCTCAACGCCCTGCTCGCCTATCCTGCCGACGCCGCGCCCACCCTGGTCGATCCGCTCGAGTCCGGTCCCCTGCCGACGATCGAGCAGGCGGCGCAGCGTGCGGTGCAGAGCAACGCGGAATTGCAGGTGCTGATACGCCAGATCGATGAGGATCGCGCCCGCGTGCAGCTCGCGCGCGCGATGCGCCGGCCCGATCCGAGCCTCTCGGGGACCGTGACGTACGATTCACCTCCGGAGTTCACCTACGGATGGCGCGTGGGCCTCGCCGTCGCACTGCCGATCTTCACCACCGGCCGGGCGGACGTTGCGGTCGCCGAGGCCACGCTCACGCGCGCGATAGCCGATCGTGACGCCCGCGTCGCGCAAATCACCGGCGCCGTGTCATCCGCCGTCGCACGCGCGGCCGCCGGACGCCAGGCGGTGCTGCGCTATCAAAACGAGATCCTCCCCGCGTCGCTGCAGGTCGAACAGATGGCCGATGAATCGTATCGCTCCGGGCAGACCGGCCTGCCGGCGCTGCTCCAGACCGTGCAGGCGGCGCGCGAGCTGCGGCTGCGGGCTTTGCAAGCCGGACTCGATTATCAGGTGGCGCTCGCCGAGCTCGAGCGCGCGATGGGGGCGCCGCTTCGATGACGCTCGCACGCTTCGCAGCCCTGGCCGCGATCCTCGGCGCCGGCGCGTGTACGCACAACGCCGTCGAGGAAGTCGAGACCACCGCATCGGCTCCCGTGACGACGACCAACGTTGCTCCGCAGACCGTAGAAGGCATCGTCACGGCAACGGGGACCGTCGCTGCCGCACCGGGCTTCGACTGGACGATCACCGCTCCGGAAGCCGCACGGATCGTCGAGCTGCCCAAGGCGGAGGGAGATCTGGTAAAGACGGGAGATCTGCTGGTCCGGTTCGAAATTCCCTCGCTCTCGACAGACGTGGCCACGCGCCGGGCGGAGGTGCAGCAGGCGCAGGCTCGCGTGGAAAACGCACAGGCATCGGTCGATCGATTGACGACCCTCGTGCAGCACGGCGTCGCAGCGCAGAAGGAGCTGGAGGACGCACGGCGGGAGCTCGCCGAGTCGCGCGCGGCGCTCGGCCAGGCGCAGGCGGCGAGCGAGAGCGCGGGTGTCCTCGCGTCCAGGACAGTCGTCCGCGCGCGGTTTCCCGGCGTCGTCGCACGGCGCGCGCACAACCCCGGCGACATGGTCGACGCGTCGGCCTCGGACGTCATCCTGCGGATCGTGGACCCGAATCGGCTGCAGGTTGTTGCGGCCGTGGCGATCCCTGACGTCAGCCGCGTGCAGGTCGGGCAGCCCGCGCACGTGCTCGTCGCGGGCACTGAATCGGTGGAAGAAGGCCGGGTGCTGACGCGCCCTGCCGCCGTCCAGACCGGCAGCGTCACGGCGGACGCGCGCATTGCTTTCAATTCGCAGACGAGGCTTGCGGTCGGTACACCGGTGCGTGTGGAGATCGTCGCTGAAACGCATCGCCATGTGCTCGCCGTCCCGGCCGATGCGGTGATCCACGAGGATGAAGATACATACGTAATGGTCGCCGCGGGCGGCAAGGCCCAGAGGCGCAAAGTGACCCTCGGACTCGCCACGCCCAAGCTTGCGGAGGTGACCGCCGGCCTGAAAGCTGGCGACGCGGTGATCGTGAAGGGACAGCAGGGGCTTCCCGACGGCGCCGCCATCGCGGTCGTCCAATGACACTCTCGTCGTTCGTGGACCGCCACGGGCGCGCGATCGTGACGATCACGGTTGTCCTCGCCGCGGCGGGACTTCTCTCCGCCTTTACCCTGCCGAGCGACATCTACCCTCCGCTCGTCTTCCCCCGGGTCGTCGTCATCGGGCACAGCGGCACGACGCCCGCGCACACGATGATGCTGACCGTGACGCGGCCGATCGAACAGGCGCTGATGGAGGTGCCCGGCGTCCGGCGGGTCCGGTCGACGACGTTTCGCGGCGCGACCGAGATTTCAGGGCAATTCGAGCCGTCGACCGACATGGTCGTCGCGCTTCAGCAGGCCCAGGGGCGGATCGCCGAGATCCGCGGCGGACTGCCAGCCGATCTCGAGCTGACGATCGAGCGCCTGACGCCTGCGGCGTTCCCGTTCATCAGCATCAATCTGACCGGCGGGCTCTCCGCCGCGGACCTGTACGACTACGGCTTCTACGTCATGCGTCCGGCGCTGTCGCGCGTCGCGGGCGTCGGCAACGTCGAAGTGCTCGCGAGCGACACGCGCGAGGTGGAGGTCATCGCCGATCCGTCCAGGCTGAGCGCCTCGGGCCTCACGATCGGCGATGTTGCAGATACGCTTCAGGCCGTCAACCAGGTGCAGCCGGTCGGCCGCTACCCCGGCGGAGGACTGCTCCATCTTGCGCTCGCGTCCGGCCTGTGGAAGTCCGTCGACGACATTCCGCCGACGCCGCTCGTCATCAAGAACGGCGGGACGATTCGCGTGGCGGACATCGCGACCGTCCAGATGGGCGCCCCCGACCGCACCAGCCTCATCACGGGCGACGGGCGCGTTGCCGCCAACATCAGCATCTCCCAGCAGATCGGCGCCAACATCCTCGATGTGCGTGGCGGCGTCGAGTCCGCGCTCGCCGACCTCGCGCGTGCGCTGCCGGCCGGACTGCGCATCTCGAAGACCTACGACCTCGCCGAGTTCGTCGCGACGGCCATCGCGAACGTCCGCGACGCGATCATCGTAGGCGGCCTGCTGGCCGTCATCGTGCTGCTCGTCTTTCTTCGGGACTGGCGTCTGACACTCGTCGCCTCGATCACGCTTCCCCTCACCGTCATGACGACGTTCCTCGTGATGCGGTGGCTGGGTGAAACGATCAACGTCATGTCGATGGGCGGTCTCGCCGTCGCCATCGGCCTCGTCATCGACGACGCGGTGGTCGTCGTCGAGAACATCTATCGTCATCTCGATGCCGGCGAAGCGCCCGCTCAGGCCGTGCAGCTCGCGATGAAAGAGCTCGTCGCGCCCGTCGTCGGCTCGACGCTGACGACGGTCGTCGTCTTCATTCCGCTCGGTCTGCTGTCGGGGGTGGTCGGCCAGTTCTTCCGTGCGCTGTCCATCACGCTCGCAGCGGCTGTCCTGATCTCGCTGGTTCAGGCGCTGACGTTGATCCCGCTGCTCGCGCGCGCGGCGGCACGACGGCGCGAGAAGGCGCCGCACATGGAGCACGCGGCCGGACGCCTCGAGCGCGCATACTCGCGAACGCTCGACGCGACGATGCATCGGCCCGCCCTGGGCATCGTCGCGGCGCTGGTGCTGGCTGCGGGTGGCGCGGGCCTCTTCGCCATCCTGGGTACCGGGTTTCTGCCCGAAGCGGACGAAGGAGGGTTCGTCATCGACTATCTATCGCCGGCGGGATCGGCGCTCGAGGAAACGAACCGAATCCTGCAGAACGTCGAGACCGTTCTGCAGCATACCCCTGACATCGCCGCATACACGCGCCGCACGGGATCCGAACTCGGACTGTTCGCGACGCAGCAGAACAAGGGCGATATTCTCGTCCGCCTCCAGCCGCGCAACAAGCGTCGTTCATCCGAAGAGGTGATCGATGACCTGCGGGACAAGCTGGCGAAGGCTGCGCCTCAGCTCGAGATTGAATTCATAGAGCTCCTGCAGGACATGATTGGCGACCTCGAAGGCAACCCGACGCCAATCGAGGTGAAGGTGTTCGGCGACGATGCCGAGAGGCTGGCTGGGATCTCCGAGCAAATCGAGCACCTGCTCGAAAACGTGAACGGCGTCGTGGACATCGTCGGCACGCAGCGCGGCAATCCCGAGATCACATGGCAGATCGATCCGGTTGGCGCCGGACGGCTCGGCCTCACGGTCGCGCAAGTGTCGGAACAGCTGTCGGACGCGTGGCTCGGCGATATCCGGACCGAGTTACGCCTGGCCGACCGGACTATTCCTGTTCGCGTCCGCTATCCGGACAACTACCGTCTCGACCCCGGGCGGATGGCGGCGACGCCCATTCGCGGCACGGAAGAACGGTGGGTACCGCTCGGAAGCCTCGCCCACGCGGAGACATCCGGAGGCGAGATCGTGCTGCAACGCGAGAATCTCCGCCAGATGACGCTCGTCACGGGTCGTCTGGAGGGGCGCGACCTGGGCAGCGCGGTGGCGGAGATCCAGAGCAAGCTCCGCGACCTGAAACTGCCGGTGGGCTACACGACAGAAGTCGGAGGGCAGTATGCGTCACAGCGGCAATCCTTCCGGGAGCTGCTGACGGTGTTCGCGATTGCCGTCGCGCTCGTTTTCATCATTCTGGTGGTACAGTTTGGACGGTTTCTTCCGGCGGTGCTCATCATTCTCGCTGCTCCGCTGTCGCTCGGCGGTGCGTTCGCGCTGCTACTCATGACGGGAACCGTGCTCAACGTCGCCTCCGCGATGGGTCTGATCCTCCTCGTCGGCCTCGTCGTGAAGAACGGGATCGTGCTGCTCGACTACGCGCACCGGCTCCATGCGGAAGGACATCCGTTCACCGAAGCGCTCGAGATCGCCGGCCGCGTCCGTTTGCGTCCGATCCTGATGACGACGTTGTGCACGCTGTTCGGTCTTCTGCCGCTCGCGCTGGGGTTCGGCGCCGGCGCCGAACTGCAGCGTCCGCTCGCGCTGGCCGTGATCGGCGGGCTCTCGCTGTCGACGTTCGTGACCCTCTATCTGGTGCCGCTCGCGTACCGCGCGCTCAGACGCGCGGCGTGACGCATCGGAGGAATGCAATGAGAATCCTCCTCCTCTCGATGCCGGATTCGTTCGAGCACACCCCGGTGCTCTCGATGCGCATGCCCAACGGCGCGCTCGCCTCGCTGGCAGGCAACGTGGACACACATCATCGCGTTGCCGTTGCCGATCTGATTCTCGTCCAGAGGCAGGTGCCCCAGACCGTCGAACGGCTGATGCGCGAGATCGATCCGGACGTCGTGGGGCTGTCGGTGATGACGTTCCAGCGGCGCACGGCGCTTCGTCTCGTGCGCTTGATCCGCGCGATCAAGCCGTCCGTCCGCGTCGTCGCCGGCGGCTACGATCCGAGTCTGGCGCCGGAGGCGTACGAAGGACCTGCCAGCGGCATCGACTTTCTCGTACGCGGCGAGGGTGAGCTCACCTTCCGCGAACTGCTGCGCTGCCTCGAACGGGGCGGCAATCCGGACTCCATTTCCGGGCTATCGTTCCGGACGGCGGCCAATCCGCTGCGCTTCTGGCATGCGCCGGCGCGCCACGTCACGGGCCTGGAGGACGGCGACATTCGCCTGCCGGATCGATCCGCCCGCGTGCTCCCGGGATACACGTTTCTCGGCCGCACGATCGACGTCGTCGAGAGCTCACGCGGCTGCACGTACGACTGCAGCTTCTGCTCGATTATCGAGATGCGCGGCCGGAACTTCCACACGTTCGCATTCGATCGCGTCCTCGCGGACATTGCCGACGCGCGGGCCCGCGGCGCGCGCGTGATCTTCATCGTCGACGACAACGTCACGCTCAATGTCGCGCGCTTCGAGGCACTCTGCCGCGCCATCGTCGACGCGGGCCTGAACGATCTCACGTATCTCGTCCAGGCGATGACGTCATCGATCGCGGCGCACGGCGAGACGCTCGCCCCGCTCATGCGTCGCGCCGGGTTCCGCTACGTGTTCCTGGGAATCGAGAACGTGCTCGACGAGGACCTCGCGTTCCTCAGAGCGGCCGCGAAGAACGCCGAGCGCGCGGGCGGGCGCCGTGTCGGCAATGCGACGCTGCGCGCGATCCAGTACCTGCACCGCGAAGGCATGTACGTGGTCGGCGGCATCATCGTCGGGAATCCCGACGATACGCGCGAGTCCGTTGAGGCGAACCTCGCGTTCGCACGCCGGCACGTCGACTGGCCGTACATCCAGCACCCGACGCCCTACCCCGGAACCCCGATGACGGCGGACTTCATCGCGCGAAATCTCATCGTCAACGACAGGCTCGAAGAGTACGACGGTACGACCGCGGTCGTCAGGACGAAGCACCTGCCGGCCGATGAAGTCGAGTACATGCGATGGCGCGCCGAACGCTGGATGAAGCTGCGCCACATGCCCGCCGCGCTCCGGCACGACCCTCTATTCGTCGTTGGTCACGCGCCGCAGATGCTCGCCCACACGTTTCGCGGCTCGACGTGGAAATCGGTGCTTGGGCTCGAATCGGATCGCGAGGCGTTCCGGCGTTATCGTGAAATCCGCCGGCGTGAGCGTGAGTACGTGCCGGCCGCGGACTCGGCGCCGGCATCTCCCGTCGCGGCCGCGTAGGAATCTTCCGGCTCAAGCCGGCGAAAGCGCGCCTACCCCCGCCGTCCGAACAACGCGAACACGATCACCAGGACGATGACGACGAGGATGACTCCGACCCAGACGCCGGCCTTGAAGATCCCGGCGATGGCAGAGCAACTGGCAACGAGAACCGCCAGCAAGACGACGAGCAGCACGCGAAGCAAGTCTTTGAACATGATGTCCTTCTTATGTCCCTCGATCGAGGCTCCATGGCCCGGCGCCGCGCGTCGCGATGTAGAGAAAGATGAAACAGAACAGCACTGCCGGCTCGCCGGCATTCTGGATCGGGAAATACGCGCGCGGAGCGTGCACCTGGAAGTACGCGATCGCCATTTCGCCGGAGGCGATGAACGCGGCGACCGATGTCAGCAACCCCAGCGCGATCAGCAGACCGCACGTACACTCGATGATCCCTGCCGCTCCCAACTGGGACGCGATCGGTACGCGATGCCCGCCAAGAACGCCGAAGAGTTTCTGCGCTCCATGGCAGGCGAACAGCAGACCCGCGATGATGCGCAGAAGTGTGTAGGCGACCGTAGAGAATGCCCCGAGTCCAAGCCCGGCCGTTCGTGCAGCCATACGTCTTCAAAGCGCAATCACGGATCGTGCCGGCTATGGGATTGTTGACTACCCTTCATCACGACGCATGCGTTCACGCGGCGGCGGATCTGAGCGCGAGTTCACAAATCTGTGAACAACTTCATCGGTTCGATCGCTGACGCGCATCGTTTTACGCGTGGTGCATCAACGCCTTAGCGCCAGCCAGCTCGGCGGTCCGAATCCTGCACAGCCCGGCCATACCCAAGGGGCTGCGACCCTTGCGGCGAGGCAAGGATGGATCGTGCCGTCCGGAAAAGAATCCGCATCCGCGGGCTGTGCGCTGCGGCGTTCGTCGTGCTCTACACGTCCGCAGTCTACGCGCAGAGCATCACGGATGCGCGCCGGGTAGAGTTCACGCCATCGGCGGATCATTCCACCGTCGTGAACGGCGTCGCGGTGGTCCAGAGCTACAGCATGCAGATCTTCGTCTCCGGCGGCACGCAGCCGGTGCAGACGATCAATCTCGGCAAGCCCGCCCTGGACGTCGACGGCATGATCCGGCTGGACTTCGTTGCGCTGCTGACGACGCCGCTGACGACTGGCGTCGTCTACGAAGCGCGCATCTCGGCGATCGGCCCCGCAGGAGCCGGGACCAGCCTTCCCTCGAATACCTTCTCGTTCACCGCGCCGTGCGCGCCGGCGATTTCGCCGACGACATTGTCGATCGCGGCGGGTGGCGGCACCGGCAGCACGGCCGTGACCGCCGGAACCGGCTGCGCCTGGACGGCGGTGAGCAACGCGTCGTGGCTCACGGTGACGGCTGGCGCGTCCGGCGCCGGCAACGGCAGCGTCAGCTTCAGCATCAGCGCAAATACGTCGACGTCCACGCGTACGGGAACGCTCACGATCGCCGGTCAGAGCTTTACCGTCAGCCAGGCGGGCGTCACGTGTACATACACGATTTCACCCACATCGAAGAGCGCCGCGTCGAGCAGCGGGACAGGCACCGTCTCGGTGACCGCGCCGGCGGGGTGTTCGTGGACCGCTGCCAGCAACAACACGGGCTGGCTCACCGTCACAGCGGGCGCCTCGGGCTCAGGCAACGGATCGGTCGGCTACAGCTTCGCGGCCAACACCTCCGCGTCGTCGCGCAGCGGAACCCTGACGGTCGCCGGCAAGACGTTCACCGTCACGCAGGCGGGAATGACCTGCACCGACACAATCTCGCCCACATCGCAGAGCGTTACCGCGAGCGGCGGAACCGGTACCGTGTCGGTGAGCGCGCCGGCGGGCTGCGCGTGGACTGCTGTCAGCAACAACACGGGGTGGCTCACCATCACGTCCGGCGCATCGGGGTCCGGCAATGGAACCGTCACGTTCAGCGCGTCGGCGAGAACCTCCACGTCGTCGCGGACTGGCACCTTGACCATCGCCGGGAAGACGTTCACCGTTACGCAGGCGGGCGTCACCTGCACGGACACGATCTCACCGACATCACAGAGCATCGTGTCCAACGGCGGGACCGGCACGGTCGCGGTCACCGCGCCTGCGGGGTGCGCGTGGACGGCTGTGAGCAACAGCACGGCGTGGCTCACGGTCACCGCGGGAGCCTCAGGATCGGGCAACGGCAACGTGAGCTTCAGCGCAGCGGCGAATACGGGCACGTCGTCACGCATGGGCACGCTGACGATCGCCGGCAATACATTCACGGTGACCCAGGCGGGGATCACCTGCACGGACACGATCTCGCCGACGTCGCAGAGCGTCGTGTCGAACGGCGGGACCGGCACGGTCGCGGTCACCGCGCCGGCGGGCTGCGCGTGGACGGCTGTGAGCAACAGCACGGCGTGGCTCACGGTCACCACGGGAGCCTCAGGCTCGGGCAATGGCAGCGTGAGCTTCAGCGCGACGGCGAACACGAGCACTTCGTCACGCACGGGCACGCTGACCATTGCGGGGAACACCTTCACGGTGACCCAGGCTGGCATCACCTGCACGGACACGATCTCGCCGACATCACAGAGCGTCGTGTCGAACGGCGGGACCGGCACGGTCGCGGTCACCGCGCCTGCGGGCTGTGCGTGGACGGCTGTGAGCAACAACACGGCATGGCTCACGGTCACCGCGGGAGCATCAGGCTCGGGCAATGGTTCTGTTTCGTTCAGCGCGGCCGCAAATACCGGAGTATCGACGCGCTCGGGCACGCTGACGATCGCGGGCAACAGCTTCACGGTCACACAGGCGGGGATCAGCTGCAACGACACAATCGCACCGGGATCACAGAGTGTCGGCTCGAACGGCGGCAGCGGCACCGTCGCCGTGACGGCACCTGCGGGCTGCGCGTGGACTGCGGTCAGCAACAATACCGGCTGGCTCGCCGTCACGGCGGGCGCGTCCGGCTCCGGCACTGGATCGGTCAGCTTCAGCGCGTCCGCGAACACCTCCACCTCGTCGCGGTCGGGAACGCTCACGATTGCGGGGAATATCTTCACCGTCACGCAGGCGGGCGTCGCGTGCACCGACACGATCTCGCCGTCCTCACGGAGCGTTGCGTCGAGCGGTGGCACCGGAACGGTTGCCGTGACCGCGCTCGCGGGCTGCGCGTGGACCGCCGTCAGCAACGACCCCTGGCTCACGGTGACGGCGGGCGCGTCAGGATCCGGCAACGGGTCGGTGAGTTACAGCGCAGCCGCCAACACGTCGATCTCGTCACGCACCGGTACGCTGTCGATCGCCGGCAATACATTCACGGTGAGCCAGGCGGGCGTCACCTGCACGGACACGATCTCACCGACGTCGCAGAGCGTCGTGTCGAACGGCGGGACCGGCACCGTCGCCGTGTCGGCGCCCGGGGGCTGCGCCTGGACGGCCCTGAGCAACAACAGCTGGCTCACGGTGATGTCCGGCGCGTCCGGATCGGGCAACGGGTCCGTCAGCTTCAGCTCCGCCGCGAACACGTCCGTGTCTCCGCGCACGGGGACGCTGACGATCGCCGGCAATACGTTCACGGTGACGCAGGCCGGCATCCCGTGCGACATCACGATTACGCCAACATCGCAGGCGGTCGCGGCG
This sequence comes from Vicinamibacteria bacterium, assembly GCA_025937075.1. Next base: position 27,024 of record JAICSD010000001.1, read on the forward strand.
TCGGGTGGAAGCGGAAGTGTGACGGTGACCGCGGCGGCAGCCTGCGCATGGACCGCGACGACGCCAGATTCCTGGGTGACGATCACCTCTGGCGCCAACGGCAGCGGCAACGGAACGGTTGCATTCTCGGTCGCCGCAAATACGGGCACGTCTGCGCGATCGTCGACGCTGACGATTGGCGGACAGGCGTTCACGATCTCGCAGCCGGCGGGCTCGTGCGGATACACGATCACGCCGATGGCGATCAACGTCGCGGCCGGAGGCGGGACGGGCTCCGTCGACGTCGACACGGCGGCCGGATGCAACTGGATGGCCGCGTCGGCCGCCCTTTGGATCTCCACGACGAGCATGGGCAGTGGTCCGGGCTCGGCCAGTTACACGGTCGATCCCAATACAGGCCCGGACAGCCGCACGGGTTGGTTCATCATCGGCGGCCAGTGGATCAGCGTCACGCAGGCCGGGGCGTGCAGCGGCACGATCGCTCCGACCGCGCAGAGCTTCGGCGCCAACGGCGGCAGCGGCACGGTCGCCCTCACCTCTCCTGCGGGTTGCGCGTGGACGGCAACGAGTAACGCCGCGTGGATTGCGGTCACCTCCGGCGCGAGCGGCACAGGCTCCGCCAGCGTGGGCTTCACCGTCGCTGCCAACAGCGGATCGACCTCGCGCGCGGGCACGCTGACGATTGCCGGCAACACGTTCACGGTCACCGAAGCGGCCAACTCGTGTGGCTATGCGATCAGCCCGACGAGCCAGTCGGTCGGCGCCAGCGGCGGCTCGGGATCCATTGCGGTGACGGCAGGCTCGGGCTGCGCGTGGGCGGCGACCAAGAGCGCGAGCTGGATCACGATCACGTCCGGCGCGAACGGCAGCGGGAACGGCGCCGTCGCGTTCACCGTCGCGGCGAACACGTCCCCATCCACGCGCTCCGCGACGCTGACGGTCGCCGGCTCGACGTTCACGGTCGACCAGGCGGCCGGCTCCTGTTCGTATACCGTGTCCCCGACGACCGTTAACGTGAGCGCGACGGGCGGCAGCGGCTCGCTTACCATCACCACGGGTGCGGGGTGCAATTGGGGCGCGGCGTCCGGCGCTCTTTGGATCTCCACGACATCGGTGGGTTACGGATCCGGCACCGCGACCTACACCGTCGATGCGAACACGAGCACGTCGAGCCGCAGCGGGTTCCTCTCCGTCGCGGGCCAGTGGGTGACGATCAACCAGGCCGCGGCGACCGCGCCGACAGCGCCGGCGAACCTGCGGATATCGATCAAGTAATCACGGCGCGTGGTCTCCGAGGCATGCGCCGATCAGGCGCTCGTACTGGTTCACGGCCTCGTCCAGATCGGCAAGACGCAGGTGCTCGCGGTCGGTGTGCGCGACGAGGAAGGATCCCGGCCCGAACAGGAGCGGCGCGCCCCACCGATCGAGGAACGGCACGTCGGTGGTGAACGGGAAGACGGCGCGCTCTATTCCATCCACTCGCGCCGGATGCAACCGTACGACCGGCACGCGCAGGATCTCCTCCAGGCTGACCAGCGACTCGAGCGCGCGCATCGCCTGGAGGATCTCTTCAGGAGGCCCTACCGTGCGGAACAGTACTTCCGCCGAGGCACTTGGTGAGATCACGTTGGGTGCGACGCCGCCTTCGATCAACCCGATGCTGTAGAAGGTCGAGCCCAGTTCGGGATCCGACGGCAGTTCAATCCCGCGCATCATCAGCAGCGCATCGAGAACCTTGTCGATCGCCGACACACCCTCCTGCGGCGCGGCTGAATGCGCCGCCCGTCCCCGGGCCTGAAGCCGCACCCGCAGCACGCCCCGCGTCGCGAGCGCCAGCTTGCTGTCCGTCGGCTCGCCGTTGATCAGGAAGCTCGATCCAATCGGTGCGGCATTCGCCGTGACGGCACCGTCGCTGCCGCGCTCCTCCCCCACGACGAACAGCAGCGCGATGCGCTGCTCGCCGCGGCCGCGGAGGCGCAACGCCGCCGCGACCTGCGCGGCGAGGATCCCCTTCGCGTCGCACGCGCCACGGCCGAAGAGGCACCCGTTTTCGATGCGGCTGTCGAAGTAGGGAGGGACGCAGTCGTAGTGGGTCGAGAGCACGACGCGCGGGGGATCGAGCTGCGCCAGCACGTTGCTGCGCCCCCCCGCGACGGGTTGTCGCGTGACCGTGTAGCCCAGTCGCGCCAGCTCCGCGGCGAGCCAGTCGCCCGCCTCGTGTTCGCGCCCGGTCGTCGAATCGATGTCGATCAGCGCCCGGGCGAATGCGACGAGGGCTAGCGAATCCATTCTTCCAGCGCGGTTCGCGCGCTCGTCCGCTCGTCGCGGTACTTGACGATGACCGGCGTCGCAATCGCAATCCCGTGCTCGCGTCCCGCCCCGGTCGTCACGGGCCGCGTTCCAGGCACGACGACGGCACCCTCCGGAATGACGACCGGTTCTCCCGCTGTCGGCAGCAGCATCCGGCCATTCGGGAGATCGGCGATCGGCGTCGATCCGGTTACGATCGTGCCCGCGGCCAGAACGGCGCGCCGCTTCACGATCGCGCCTTCGTACACGCCGCAGTTCCCGCCGACGAGCACATCGTCTTCTATGATGACCGGAAGGGCACCGACGGGTTCGATGACGCCGCCAATCTGCGCGGCCGCGCTGACGTGCACACGCCGTCCGACTTGCGCGCACGATCCGACGAGCGCGTGCGAATCGATGAGCGATTCATCCCCGACGTATGCGCCGATGTTGATGTACATCGGAGGCATGCAGATGACGCCCCGTCCGAGGAACGCGCCGTCGCGCACCGACGAGCCGCCAGGAACCACGCGAACTCCCTGATCGCCGCGGATGGCCTTCAGCGGCAGCGTGTCCTTGTCGTAGAACGGCCACCGTCCGTGATCGGCGGACACGTCAGCGACGTCGCCGAAACGAAAGCCCAGGAGAATCCCCTGCTTCACCCACGTGTTGACCTTCCAGCCAGTGGCCGCAGACGGATCGGGCTCGGCCGCGCGGACGCTTCCGTCGCCGAGCGCCGAACGGAGCTGCGCAAACGCGGCCCGCGCCGCATCGCGAGGGGCCGCGCTCCCGGCCGCGGACAATTCTGCGATCGTGGATTCGAGTACGTTCATCGAACCGCGGCGGACGGCTCACGCGTCAACCCCTGCAACACCGCGGCGATTCGTTCCTTCGATGCGGTGGAGGGAGGCACCATGGGCAGCCGGTAGACCTCCTCCAGGAGCCCGAGCGATGCCATGGCGCTCTTGATGGGGATTGGATTCGACTCGATGAAGTTGACCTGCAGGAACGGCAGCAGCCGCCGGAACAGTGTGCGGGCCGCCGGAAAATCATTGGCCTCGGCCAGTTCGACCATCCGCGACATCTCGGAAGGCACGGCGTTCGACGCCACCGAGACGATCCCCCGGCCGCCGACGGCCATGAGCGGAAGCGTGAGCGCGTCATCACCCGAGAGCACGAGGAAGTCGTCAGGGACGGCGTTGCAGACGTCGCACATCTGCGTCATGTTGCCAGACGCTTCTTTCACGCCGATGATGTTACCGATTGCGCTCAGCCGCGCGAGCGTTCGCACCTCGATGTTGCTGCCGGTCCGGCCCGGAACGTTATAGAGGACGATCGGCAGCGGCACGGCCTCGGCGATGGCCTTGTAGTGTTGAAACAATCCCTCCTGCGTCGGCTTGTTGTAGTACGGCGTCACGGAGAGGATGCCGTCCGCGCCAGCGCGCTGCATCCGAATCGCGCTGTGGATCACTTCCTTCGTGTCGTACCCTCCGGCTCCGGCGAGCACGGGCACGCGGCCGCGCGCCTCCGCGACGACGAGCTCGACGACGCGGACCCGCTCGTCCGCGGAGAGCGTGGGGCTCTCACCGGTGGTGCCGCACGGCACGAGGAAATGAATACCGCCATCGATCTGACGCCGCGCGAGCGCCGTGACCGCCGGTTCGTCCATCGCGCCGTCGCGCCGGAATGGCGTCACCAGCGCCGTCCCGCACCCCGTAAACGCCTGCCGCATAGTGTCCTCCCGCATGGCATCACAACCCAATCACATCCCGCATCGAGAACCAGCCCCGCTTGCCTTCCACCCATCGCGCCGCTTCGAGTGCGCCGCGCGCGAACGCGGACCGATCGCGCGCTTCATGCGTGAGGGTGATCGATTCGGCGGGTGCGTCGAATCCAACCGTGTGCGTCCCGGGAATGAAACCGGCGCGCGTCGACGTGATGGGAACCGTGCCGGCCAGACCACCCTCTCGCAGCGCCCGTTCCAGGGCGAGCGCCGTTCCCGACGGCGCATCACGTTTGGCGGCGTGGTGCGCCTCGTGGATCCACGTCGCGAAATCGTCGTGTCCGGACACGATTTCCGCCGCGCGCTCGGCGATCGCCAGGAAGACGTTCACACCCACCGCGAAATTCGGCGCCGCCACGATGCCGACGCCGTAGGGCGCCGCGGCCTCGCGCACCGCCCGTTCTTCACTCTGCCACCCGGTCGTGCCGATCACGATGTCGAATCCGCGAGCGGCAAGGCGGGGGACGTTCTCCACGACGGCCTCCGCGGTTGAGAAGTCAATCGCCACGTCCGCGTCCGGCCAGCGATCCGGCGAGGATGCAGCCCCGCGATCGATCGTCCCCGCCAGCTCCAACCCGTATTCACCGCACAGCGTTTCGACCAGCTTTCCCATCCGTCCACGGCCGACGACGAGCAGCCTGCGGCCGGGGCTCACCTCACCGCCTCTGAAGCGAAGAACTCGTCGTGCAGGCGCGTCATGGCCCGTTCGAGATCGGCTTCCGCGAGCACGAGCGTCAGGTTCCGCCGCGATGCGGCCTGGGAAAGCATCCGGATTGGAAATCCTTCGAGCGCGGCCGCGATGCGCGTTGCCAGGCCTGGCCTCGCGCGCAGATTGTCGCCCACCGCGCACAGAATTGCCATATCGCGCTCGACGCTCACCTCCGCACACTCCCGAAGCGTCTCCACGATCTGCGGCACGCGGCGATCGTCGTCGATGGTGACGGAGACGCTGACCTCTGACGTAGTCACCACGTCCACGGGCGTCGAATGGCGCTCGAACGCGGCGAACACACGGCTGAGAAAACCGTAGGCCATCAGCATGCGCGTCGATCGCAAGTCGATGACGGTGATGTGGCGCTTGCACGCCAGGGCCGCGAGCGGACGGTCGTCCTGTCGCGGCGTTCCGCTGATCAGCGTGCCCCGTCCATCGGGGCGCCGGCTGTTGAGAATGCGGACGGGAATCTTCGTGGCCACTGCCGGCACAATCGTGCTGGGGTGCAGCACCTTCGCGCCGAAGTATGCCAGCTCCGATGCTTCGTCGAACGACAATTGTTCGACAACGCGCGGCGACGAGACGACGCGCGGATCGGCGGTGAGCATGCCGTCGACATCGGTCCAGATCTGAATCTCGTCCGCCTCGATTGCCGCGCCGATCAGGGCTGCCGAATAATCCGATCCGCCACGCCCCAATGTCGTCGTGATCCCTTCCGGCGACGCGCCGACGAATCCGCCGACGACCGGGATCTTCCCCGCGTCGAGCAGCGGCTTCAGCTCCGCCACGGCCGCGGCGCGCGTCCGGATCATGTCTGGAACCGCCGCGCCGTGCCCGTCATCCGTCACAACGACGCGACGGGCATCGACCCAGACGGCGGGATGCCCGGCGGCACGCAGCGCCGCGGCGACGATTCGGCTGCTCATGAGCTCTCCGGCGGCCGCGATGCTGTCGAGGGCGCGCGGCGGCGCGTCCTGCAGGATCGCGACGGCCTCGAGCACGCTGCGCATATCGTCGAAGTCGGATGCGAGCGTGGTCGTGAGACTGTCGCGCTCCTCGTTCACCAGCTCCCGGGCGATGCTCTCGTGTCGATCCCAGAGCGTGTCGACATCGGTTCGCAGCACGGGTCCGGAGCCGCGGCGTGCGCCGTCAGCGAACGCGAGCAGCCGATCCGTGACGCGGGACAGCGCGGATACGACGAGGACCGGCGATACACCGCCGTCGCGCTCGCGCGAGACGATCGCCATCAGGCGTCGGATCGCGTCGGCGTCGGCAACGGACGTTCCGCCGAACTTCATGACGAGGCTGCGCATCAATCCCCCTCGAGGCGCCCTTCCGCCAGCATCAGCTCCGCGTTGAGCACGGCGGCGCCCGCCGCGCCGCGCACCGTATTGTGTCCGAGCGCCACGAGCTTGATGCCAAGCAGAGGACACTCGCGGATGCGGCCGACCGTGACGGTCATGCCATCTCCCCGCCACGCGTCGAGCCGCGGCTGCGGCCGATCGCTCGCGTCCACGCACACGATCGGAGCGTCAGGAGCGGTCGGCAGCTCGAGCGCCTGCGGCCTCGCGTGAAACGACGCGAGCGCCTGACGCACGTCGCCGACTGCGGGCCGCTGCTCGAACCCAATCGAGACCGTTTCCGTGTGTCCGTCGATGACCGGCACCCGCGTGGTCTGCGCCGTGATCACGACCGGATGCGGCGTCACGGACTCTGCGGCATACGCGCCGAGGATCTTCTTCGTCTCGGTCTGCATTTTCTCTTCTTCGTTCTGAATCCACGGCACGACGTTGCCGAGAATGTCGAGCGACGGAACGCCAGGGTAGCCGGCGCCGGACACCGCCTGAAGTGTGGTCACCGCGACCGACTTGATGCCGAACACGCGGAGCGGCGCGAGCACCATCGCGAGCACGACGGTCGAACAGTTCGGATTCGTCACGATAGCGCCCGACCATCCGCGCTCGCGCCGCTGACGCGCGATCAGCCCCAGATGCTCCGGGTTGACCTCCGGAATCAACAACGGCACATCGTCATCCATCCGGTAGTTGCGCGCGTTGCTGACGATGACGTGGCCGGCGCGCGCGAACTCGGGCTCGATGTCCCTGGCGGCGCCGGCATCGAGAGCGGAGAACACGAGCTTTGGTCCGCGCCCGGGCGTGCACGCGTGCACTTCCAACCCGGCCGTCTCGTCCGGCGGGGCATCCGGAAGCCGCCAGGTCGCGGCGTCCGCGTAGCGACGCCCTTCCGATCGTTCGCTGGCGGCCAGCCACGACGGACGGAACCACGGGTGCCGCGACAGAATGCGGATGAACTGCTGTCCAACGGTTCCGGTGGCGCCGAGAACGCCGACATCGAGTCGTTTACGAGCCATGCTATGGTCCATTTCGTGTCCGTTCCAATTCATGTCCGTTCAAAAAAAAACCCGCCGGTCTCTAAATGAGAACCGGCGGGTTGTTCGAGGTGCGATGATCAGCGATCAGATCATGTGCACACGCACACCACCGGCCCGCATCGCTTGGTTCGCTTTCGCGTCGCGGTAGTGCGCAGGGCGAAACTCATGAATCCGTGAAACTGTAACCTGCGCAGCCGAATATTGTCAATGTCCGCCGCCGCACGCTTTTGACACGCGGCTCCGGCGAAACCGCACCGTCACTGCGAACATGCCGAAGCTCCCGCATCACGATTTCAACTCCGCAATCCTCGATGAAACCGCGCATCGCCCGTGGCCGATGCCGTCAAAGCCCTGGGTCATGACACAGACGTGGCACACACTGTTGTTCGCCCATTGGCGCATCGATCCCGCCGCCCTGCGGGCGCACGTTCCGTCCCAATTCGATCTCGACCTCTTCGATGGAGCTGCATGGATCGCCGTCGTTCCCTTCTCCATGACGAACGTGGCGCCCCGGATGGTGCCGTCCATTCCCGGCGTCTCTGCGTTTCCCGAGCTGAACGTGAGGACGTACGTGACGGCCGCCGGCAAGCCGGGCGTCTATTTCTTCAGCCTCGACGCGGGTAGCGCGCTCGCCGTCCGCGCCGCGCGGACGCTGCTCAACCTTCCGTATTTCGAAGCGAAGATGACGGTGGAGACGTCGAACGAACGGGTGCGGTATTCGAGCACGCGCGAACCCGCATCGGCTCCTCCCGCAAGCTTTGCGGGTGTCTACCGCCCAATCGGTGATCCGGTAGTGCCGGCGCCCGGAAGTCTCGAATACTTTCTCACCGAGCGGTACTGCCTGTACGCGCTCGATCACCGTGATCGTCCGTATCGTCTGCAGATTCACCACCCGCCCTGGCCGCTGCAGTCGGCGGAGGCGGAGATCACGGTGAACACAATGCTGGATCCGGTGCAGCTTCGACTGCCTTCGGAGCCACCGGTGCTCCACTTCTCACGCCGTCAGGACATGGTGGCGTGGATGCCGGAGGGGGTCTGACGCTGAGGAGGTCGGTTGTCGGTTGTCGGTTGTCGGAAACACGGCGACACGACCCGGACAGCGTCAACGCAAGTGCGTTCCGCCTCGAGCCGCCATCTACGTCGTCAACGTCGCCAGTACGCCGCGCATGTACGCCATCGACTCGATCATCCCCGGCAGCGGATCATCCGGATGGATTTCGTACTCGAGGCCGACCTGTCCGGTGTACCCGATGTCGATCAACGTGCGGAACAGTCCGGGGAAATCGATGACGCCGCGCCCCACCTCGACCTGGCTCTCCTTCTCCGTCTTCGACGCCAGGTCCTTCACGTGCATGTCGTAGAGGCGGTCGCGGCACTCGCGGCAAGCCTTCACGGCATCGGTTCCCGTTCGCGTCGTGTGCCCGACGTCGATGCAGAGCCCTAGCCGCTTGTCGCGCGATTTCACGGCGGCGTACGCATCCTGCGGGCGCGGCCACCACTGGTCCTCCGGCCCGTGGTTGTGAATCGCAACCTTGATGTCGTACTGCTTCGCCATCTGCTCGACCGTGTCGAGCGCCGCCGGGTCGGGTGAGACGAAGATCAACGGAAAGCCCGCGTTCTTCGCGTACTCGAACTCCTTCTCGATCTGTCCTGGATCGTTGGGCAGCGTGATCGTGCCGCCGCCCTTGATCGAAATGCCCGCGGCCTCGATTTTGGCGCGCAGCGCGCGCGTCGCCTCCGGCGGGTCGGTGCGCGGGATGTGCACGTCCTTGAAGGTCATGTTCGTGACGTTCAGCGCCTTTGCCATCTCGAGCGCGCGGTCGAGCGGGAAATTCCGAAGCGAATACGACGCGACACCCAGCTTCAGGAGAGCCGGTTTGGCCGCCGCCGTCGGCTGCGACGACGCGAGTGCGGAATGATCGAGCAGCCCGAAGACCGCTGCTGCGGCGGTCGCGCCGAACAGATCGCGGCGGGAGAACGTGTTGGGCATCGAGACTCCAGCGCCGCTCGCGGTGCGACCCCGACAAAGTGGGAGACAGCGGCCGGCCGGCGATAGTCTAATACCAGAAAGGCCCATTCGTGTTGCCACCGACCACCTCGATCGAGGGCCAGCTCGTCCTGCATTACCGCCTCGTCCGTCGCCTTGGCGGCGGCGGCATGGGAGAGGTGTACCTCGCGGAAGACACGCGGCTCGGGCGTCAGGTCGCGCTGAAGTTCCTCGCGCCGGCCACGCAGCACGATCAGGAGAGCCGGGAGCGATTGATCCGCGAAGCGCGCGCGGCCTCGCTGCTGCGTTCACCGAATATCGCCGTCACCTACGATCTCGTCGAACACGGGGACGCCCTGTTCATCGCGATGGAGTACATCGACGGCGAGACGGTCGCGGCGCGGCTGACGCGCGGGCCCGTCCCCGTCAAGGAAGCGATCGACATCGCCTCGCAGGTGGCAGACGCGCTGGAGGACGCGCACGCCCACGACATCGTCCATCGGGACATCAAGAGCGCGAACCTGATGCTCACCCGCCGCGGGCTGGTCAAGGTACTCGACTTCGGCCTTGCCCGCTTCGACGGGGCCGCCGGCTCGAGCGAGGCCGTGACCGTCCAGGTGACGTCGCCCGGCGTTGTTGTCGGGACAATCGCCTACATGGCGCCCGAGCAGCTCCTCGGCGGCGCCGTCGACCATCGCGTCGACATTTTCGCGCTCGGGGTCGTGCTCCACGAAATGATCAACGGCCGGAAGCCGTTCGACGGCCAGACGTTCGCCGAGATCACGGACCGTATTCTGCACGCGGATCCGGAACCGCTCACGACTCCCTCAGGCCCGGTGCCGCCGGTGCTCGAGGCGATCGTCCGGCGCGCACTTCAGAAGAACCCCGTGTTCCGCTACCAGACCGCGCGCGAGCTGTACACGGACCTGCACCACCTCGCGCGGCGGCTGGATGCGCTCGACACCTCGCGCGACATGCTGACCATTTCGACGACGATGCCGGCGCTCGACGCCGTGAACGGAAGCGCGACGCAAGGGCCTCGATCGATCGCGGTGATGTCGTTCGAGAACCTGACGCGGGACGGTTCGGACGACTGGATTGGAGAAGGGATTGCGGAGACGGTCACCAGCGACCTGAAGAACCTGGAAGGCGTCTCGGTCATCGGCCGGACGCAGGTGTTCGAGGCATTGAAGAATCTGCCGGTCGCACACACCGCCGACAGCCGCGTGGCGATCGAGCTGGGACGCCGCCTCGGCGCCTGGTGGGTCGTGACGGGAGCGTACCAGCGCATCGGCTCGCGCGTGCGGATTACGGCGCAGGTCGTCGAGGTGCTCACCGCGGCTCTGATGAAGACCCTCAAGATCGACGGCGCCGTCGACGACATCTTCGAGTTGCAGGACCGCATCGTCTTCGAATTGAGCCGGAGCCTCGATCTCGTCCTCGAGCGGCCCGCTGCGGAGGCGATCGCGACGGACGAAACCAAGTCGGTCGAGGCATTCGAGGCGTACTCGCGCGGGCTCGTGAACCTGCGGCAGGCGACACGCGACTCGATCGAACGCGCGATTGCGCTCTTCGAGCGCGCGACGCAGCTCGATCCCGCGTACGCGCGTGCGTGGGCGTCGTTGGGGGGCGCCTTTCAGATCAAGGGCATGTTTCTCGCGATGCCCGAGTTCACCGAGCGCGCGATCGATCGGCTGCAGCGCGCCATCGCGCTCCAGCCGTCGTTCGCCGAAGCGCACGCATCGCTCGGTCTCTCGCTGCTGAATCTCGGGCGCATCGAGGAGGCGGAATCGTATCTGCGCCGTGCGGTCTCCCTCGACGATGAGAACACGACCGCCGTCCAGGGGCTGGCACGCGCGCTGTGGCTTGGGCAGGCGCGCATCGATGAGGCCGCAGGATATCTACGCCGCGCGATCGAGCTGAATCCCGACGGCGGCTATTCGTACCTCCAGCTCTCGTTTCTGGAGTCGCTCGCGGGAGACCTCGACGGAGCGGAAGCCTCCGCGCGCCACGCGATCGATCTGCAGGAGCGCGCGATGTCGGGCACACAGGGTCTCCTGATCGTCGGCGCGCACGCGAGGCTCGGATACGTGTTCTACCTCCGAGGCGAGTACGATCGGGCGCGCGAGGAGTACCGCCGCGAGCTCGATTTCCTGACGACGACGGACCATGCGCTGCGTGAACGGACGCTCGTCGAGCTGCACCAGAAGCTGAGCGCCCTCAGCGACGCCGCCGGCGAACCCGAGGCGGCGGAACGCTGGGGCACCCTTGCAATCGAGGAGATGGATCGCCGCATTGCCGTGAGCGCCGACGACCCGGCGACGAGGTATTACGCTGCCGCGGTCTACGCGCGCCGGGGCGACGCCGGGAACGCGCTCGCGCACCTCGCGTTTCCGCTGCGCCATTTCCCCCTCTTCACGCGCTGGCGGCTCGAGCGCGATCGCGATTTCGATCGCATCCGCGGCGTACCCGCGTTCATCGAGGCGACGCGCACGGTATCCTGAAGCGATTCGCATGCCGCTCACGATGCTCTGCATTGCGACCTACCGCAAGGGCGATGAGTTCCTGAAGGAGTGCCGTCGCCAGGGCTGCCGCGTCCTGCTCCTGACGGAGGAAAAGCTCCGGGATGCCGACTGGCCGCGGGATGCGATCGACGAGTTCTTCTTCATCCGCCGCGACATGCCCGAGCACGACATCCGCACGGGTGCGGCATACCTTGCGCGGACCGAGGGGTTCGACCGCATCGTGGCGCTCGACGACTTCGACGTCGAAACAGCCGCGATGCTGCGCGAGCACCTGCAGGTCCCCGGAATGGGCGTCACCGTCGCACGCGGCTTCCGCGACAAGCTTGCGATGCGCGTGCGGGCGCAGCGCGAAGACGTCCCGTGTCCGCCGTTCGTCCATACGCTGAATCACGCGGCGGTCCACGAGTGGACGGCGCGCGTCCCGCCGCCGTGGGTGCTCAAGCCGCGCTCCCAGGCTGCAGCCATCGGCATCCGCCGCATCTCGTCGTCTCAGGAATTGTGGACGGCGCTCGAGACGCTCGGCGAGGCACAGGCCGAGTACCTGCTCGAGGCGTTCATCCCCGGCACGGTGTACCACGTGGACTCGCTGATGTTCGACGGCAGGATCGCGTTTGCGTGCGCGAGCCGCTATCGAATCCCTCCGATGGCGGTTGCGCACGAAGGCGGCATCTTCGTCACGACCACGCTGGCCGACACCGATCCGGCGGTCGCCGATCTGAAGCAGGTGAACGCGCGCATCCTGCAGGCATTCGGACTCGTGAGGGGCGTGTCGCACACAGAGTTCATCCGCGCGGAGGACGGCAGCCTGTATTTCCTCGAGACGTCCGCACGCGTGGGCGGCGCGTTCATCACGGACGTCGTGGAAGCCGCCACGGGCGTGAACTTGTGGCGGGAGTGGGCGAAGATCGAAGTCGCGGGCGCTGACGGCTCGTATGACGTGCCGCCGTTGCGCGGGCAGCACGCTGCGATTGTCCTGTCGCTCGCGCGGCAGGAGCACCCCGACTCGAGCGCGTATGACGCGCCGGAGATCGTCACGCGCATCCGCAAGCGGCACCACGCGGGTATCATCCTCGCGTCCGCCGATGCCGCTCGCGTCAACGCTTTGGTCGAGGAGTACGTGCCGCGCTTCTACACCGACTTTCACGCGTCGGCGCCGCCGTTGGCGCGCGCGATCGAGTAACGTGCCCTGCATGTACTATAGGGCCGCACATCATCACAGGAGGCCATTTCACCATGCCGGATCGACGCGCGTTTCTGAAGCTGCTGGCCGCCGCGGCTGGAACAGCCGTCCACGCAAGGGACGCACTCGCGGCGCAAAACCCGACGCCCGCTGTCCCTGCCGCGTCTTCGATCAAGAAAGCCGTCCTCATCTCGATGCTGCCCAAGGATCGGCCGTACGCGGAGCGCTTCACCATGGCGCGCGAGGCCGGGTTCGAAGCAATCGAGATGCAGACGATCGCGAAGCAGGAAGAGGCGGCCGAGATTCGCGAGGCCGCTCAGAAGACGGGGCTGCGTATTCACTCGGTCATGAACATGGATCACTGGCGTCTGCCGCTCTCGAGCGCCGACCCCGACGTCGTCACGCGCAGCGTGCAGGGCATGGAAACATCGCTCCGCAACGCGGCGCTCTGGGGCGCAGACACCGTCCTGCTCGTTCCAGCCGTCGTCGACGCGCACACGTCGTACAAGGACGCGTACACGAGGTCGCAGCGCGTCATCAGGGAACGGCTGATTCCGATCGCACGAGACGTGAAGGTCGTGATCGCAGTCGAGGAAGTCTGGAACAAGTTCCTGCTCAGCCCGCTCGAGTTCGCGAAATACGTCGACGAGTTCGAATCGCCCTTCCTCCGCGCCTACTTCGACGTCGGCAACGTCGTCCTCTTCGCGTTCCCCCAGGACTGGATTCGCACGCTCGGACCGCGCATCGCGAAGCTGCACCTGAAGGACTTC
>JAICSD010000094.1 GCA_025937075.1 Vicinamibacteria bacterium
AGTCAACCCGCCGATCAGCCGCTGTCGGACGCGCGGGTCGATCCCCTGCAGCCGGATTTCAATCTCTCGGCGCTGCCGGTGACGCTTCGCCTCCCCGCGCACAAGATGTCGTTCCGGGTCACGCACCGCTTTCTCCGTTCGATCGGAGAGGGAGACGTCGGCGATCTGCTCGACAACTTCTTCGGGTTCGACAGCGGAGCCCAAATCGGCCTCGAACTGCGATACGGCCTCCGGCCAGGCACGCAGGTCGGCATCCATCGCACGAGCGATCAGAGCATCGAGCTGTTCGGGCAGCAGAGCCTGTGGCGTGAAGGGCCGCACCCGGTCGCGATCGACGCGATTGCCACGTTCGAGGGGCGGCACAACCTGCGCGGCCAGCACATGGGCGCGTTCGGGGCGCTGGTGTCCCGCAAGGTGGCGGGAAAAGCGGCGGTGTATGTCGAGCCGATTTTCGTCGCGAACACCAACTCGTTGCCGTCAGACCTGGCGGATCACAACAGCACGTTCATGCTGGGCCTCGGCACCCGCGTGCGCGTGAGGCCGACGACGTATGTGGTCGCCGAGGTGACGCCGCGGCTCGGCGGCTACGGCCCCGGCGTGGCGCAGGCCAGCTTCGGCCTCGAAAAGCGCGTCGGCGGCCACACGTTCCAGGTCAATTTCTCTGACGGCTTCGGCACGACGCTCGGGCAGCTCGCGCTCGGCGGCGTTTCGAGCCATTCCTGGTATATCGGGTTCAACATTTCGAGGAAGTTCTTCTGAAGATCGAGTCCTTGGGTTCTCGGGTTCTCGGGTTCGGCTCCAAGTTCGCGATTGCGTGCGCATGGCCGAGCTCGGCCGTCTGGGTGACATATGGAACGTACGAAGATGGGAGTGTCACGAGTTTCTGTGTGATCTTGTGAACCCGAGAACCCGATTCTCAGGCCCCCTTGAACTTCGGCTTTCTTTTCTCCAAAAACGCCGAAGTCCCTTCCTGCTTGTCTTCTGACGCGTAGCAGATCGCCTGCGCGAGGGTTTCGATCAGCAGCCCGGAGTCGAGGTCGACGCGCGCCGAGGCGTTCAGGGCAATCTTCGCGAGCCGCGCGGCGAGCGGTCCCTGGCGCAGCACCTTCTTCGCCAGCTCGCGCGCGCGGATCTGGAGCTGGGCGGCCGGGGTCACCGCCGTGACCAGGCCGATCGCGAGCGCCTGCTTTGCGTCGATGATCTCGCCCGTGAAAATGAGGTGCTTCGCCCAGCCCATGCCGACGATGCGAGGGAGGCGCTGAGTGGCGCCGGCGCCGGGAATGATGCCGAGACCCAGTTCGGGCTGGCCGAATCTCGCGGTTTCGGAAGCGATCCGGAGATCGCACGCCAGCGCGAGTTCACAGCCGCCCCCCAGCGCGTACCCGTTCACGGCAGCAATCGTCGGCCGCGGAAAGCGCTCGATCTCCGCGAACAAGGACGAGTTGATCGCCGCCAACCCATCGTCCCGTCCGCGCGCCCGGATATCGTTGATGTCGGCACCCGACACGAACGAGGACTCACCAGCGCCCGTGATGATGAGGACCCCGACACCCGCGTTCCCCGCCGCATCCCCCAGCGCCAGCCGGCACGCGTCCACCGTCTCGCGATCGAGCGCGTTTTTCACGTCCGGCCGATCGACGGTGATCGTTGCGATAGATTCCCACAGCTCGAACTTGATCTTTGCCATCTCTGGATCGATCTCTGCGCCTTAGTGTCAGTACTCGTACACTCCCCGACCGACTTTGCGCCCGAGGCGCCCCGCTTTGACGTATTGCGCGAGCAGCGGGCACGGGCGGTACTTCTCGCCCATGCTGCGGTGGAGGTACTCGAGGATGCTGAGGCGCGTATCGAGGCCGACGAGGTCGACGAGTTCGAAGGGGCCCATCGGGTGGTTCAGCCCGAGTTTCAGGGCTTTGTCGATGTCGCGCGCCGACGCGACGCCTTCCATCAGCATGTAGAACGCTTCGTTGCCGATGCTCGCGTTCACGCGCGTGGTGATGAAGCCCGGCGACTCGCGC
Source organism: Vicinamibacteria bacterium (assembly GCA_025937075.1). The sequence goes on from JAICSD010000094.1 coordinate 2,019, forward strand.
ACGAGCACGGCCTCCTTGCCCATGCGCCGGGAGACCTCCTCGACAGCCGCCAGCGTGTCGCTGGAGCTCTCGAGCGCGCGCACGATCTCGATGAGCTTCATCTTGTGCACGGGATTGAAGAAGTGCATCCCTGCAACCCGCGCCGCGTTCTTCAGCGATCCCGCCAGTTCCGTGATGCTCAGCGCCGACGTATTCGAGGCGATGACCGCGGCGGCCGGAGCAAGGCGTTCGATGTCGCCAAACAGTTGGATCTTGAGATCGATCCGTTCGGGTGCTGCTTCGATGACGAAATCTGCGCCCTCGAGCGCCTCGTCCAGCCGGCTCGTCGGCCTGAGCCGTCGCTGCATCGCCTCGGCTTCGGGCGGCGCGACTTTCCCGAGGTCGACGCCTTTGCGGACAATCTGCTCGATGGACGCCCGTCCCTTCTCGACCGCGGCGGCGTCGACGTCGTACATCCGTGTCTCGTAGCCGCCGGCGATTGCCGCATGCGCAATGCCGTGGCCCATCGTGCCGGCGCCGAGTACCGCGAGCGTCCGTATCTCCATCAATTCACCGCTTCACCGGTTGACCAGTTCCCGCAACGCGTCGAGTGCGTGGTCGATTTCGCTTTCAGTGTTGTAGAAGTGCGGCGCCATGCGAATCCCGGCGCCGGGACGATAGTCGACGATCACGCCGCGCGCGATCAGCGCGTCTGTCACCGCGGCGCCGTCGGGTACGTCCACCACCACCGACGCCCCGCGCTCCTCGTCCCGATCGGGCGTATTGACGCGGAATCCCGCCGCGCGCGCGCCGTCGATCAACCGGCGCGTCAGCGCCAGCGAGCGCCGGCGGATCGCCGCGACGCCGATCTCGCCGACGATCTCGTAACCAGCCCGTGCGGAGTACAGCGACGGCACGTTCGGGGTCCCGCTCTGGAAGCGCTCGGGATTCCCGGCGCGACGGACCGCACCGGTGAGGAACTCGAAGGGCTGCGCGTGAGATGCCCATCCTATGAACCCCGGCTCGAGCGTCTCCGCGAGATCCGGGCGGACGTAAAGGTATCCCGCGCCGGGTCCGCCGCACAGCCACTTGACGGATCCGCCGACCGCAAAATCCGCCCCGAGCGCCGCCACATCGATGGGCACCGCGCCCGCCGCCTGATAGACGTCGAGGACCACGTGGGCGCCGACACGATGGGCTTTCTCGATGATGGCGGCCGCGTCGGCGATATACGCGCTGCGGAAGAGAACGTATGACAGGGGCACGAGCAGTGTGCGGTCGTCGATGGCGTCCACCATCTGCTGCGTATCAATCCGCGTCGAATCGGGAGCCGCGACGTACGTGATCTCTGCGCCGTACCGGCGAAAGCCCTCGAACAGGTAGTGGTTCGACGGGAAATCGAGATCGCTCATGACGATCCGCCGTCGCGGGCCGTCGTAGCGGAAACACGAGCCGACAACCCCCTGCGCGACGGTCACGTTCTGGTGCATCGAAATCGTGCCCGGCTCGACGCCCAGAATCGGCGCCAGCAGATCGCCGGTCACCCGGCCGATCTCCCACCAGCCTTCGTGCCAGGCCCGCACGCCGCGCACGTCCCACTCGTTGGCGAACTGCTCGAGATACGTCCGCGCCCGCCGCGGCATCGCGCCCAGCGAGTGGCTCACGAGATACGTGCACGTCTCGAGAATCGGAAACTCTCGCCGCCAGCGATCTACGTCAATCGTGTCGTTTCCCAACTCACACTCCCGACTCACACTCCCGACTCAAACTCCCGACTCAAACTCCCAACTCCCAACTCCCAACTCCCCGCTCCGCACGCCGCACGCCCCACTCCGCCCGCCGCCCGCCGCCCGCCGCACGCCGCACGCCGCACTCCGCACGCCGCACGCCGCGCTACGGCCAGATGCGTTCCGCATTCGAGCCCAGAATCTTCGTCTTCGTCTCATCCGAGAGCGGCAGCGCAAGAAAGGCATCCACGTTCGCCCGCATCGACTTGACGCCAGGACTCGGCCAGTCAGTGCCCCAGATCGTCTTGTCCGCCAGTTCTTCGAGACGCGGGAAATACTCGAGCAGCTTCGCCGGCGGGATTCCCGACACCTCGAGGCATACATTGGGATGCCGCCGGACGACGAAGAAGGCGTGGTCCATCCAGAGGGGCCGTCCGCCGTGCGCAAGCAGGATCCGCAGCTTCGGGAAATCGATCGCGACGTCGTCCACGTCCATCGGATCGCCGAACCGGCTGCGCGCGCCGGGGAACACCGATGTGCCGGTGTGGATCGTCACCGGGATCCCGCACTCCTCTGCCACGCGATACAGGTCAGCGAGCGCCGGGAGGCCGTCCTGGTACGCGTTTGCGCGAAACAACTGATGCGGCGGATGGACCTTCAGCGCGCGCGCTCCGCTGTCGATCACGCGCCGCGTATCGCCGGCGACGTCGCTGCTGAACCGCGGGTGCACCGAACCAAAGGCGAGCAGCCGCGAGGGATCGGCGGACGCGTAGCTGACCATCCAGGGATTGGCTTCAGCGGTGAATCCCATCAAATCGGGGCTGACGTAGTTGATCAGGCCGACGCGGTCGATCCCGTCCGCGTCCATTCGCGCCAGCAGCTTCGCCGGGTCGGCGGCAAGCCCTTCGAGCTCGTCCCGATTGGGCTTGCCCTTCCAGAAGGTCGCCGCGATCGCCGGCGGCATCATGTGGAACGGCTGGATGTGGATGTGAGCGTCCGTCACGCGCACGCTCACAGGTGCTCGGTGCTTCGTGCTCGGTGCTCGGTGCGGGTGCTCGGTGCTCACACGGTGCTCGGTACTCGGTGCTCGGTGCGGGTAATCGTACTGCACAAACGCAAGAGCGACTCACGCGCCGCAAAGGCTGCGTGGTGAGCACTTCAACAGCGGGTCAGACGCCGCCCCGCACGTCAAGAGCAGCACGTCAGCACCGGCCCGGTGAGCGCCGGCACGGTAGGCGCAGCACTCGAGCACCGCACGAAGCACCTGCACGAAGCACCGCACCGAGCACCTGCACCGAGCACCAAGCACCCGCACCGAGCACGGCGCACGAAGCACCAAGCACCCGCTCCGCTCCCGCTCCGCTCACCCGTTCAAGTCCACCCAGACGGCCTTCGTCTGCGTGTAGTGCTCGAGCGCGTGGGCGCCCATTTCCCGGCCGAATCCGCTTGCTTTGTAGCCGCCGAACGGCACGGCCGTGTCGTAGACGTTGTACGTATTGACCCAGACCGTGCCGGCCTGCAGCCGGCGCGCGACGTAGTGCGCCTTCTTGATGTCGCGGGTCCATACTGCCGCGGCGAGGCCATACGGTGTGTCGTTCGCGCGCGCGATCGCCTCGTCGATGTCGGCAAATTCGATCGTGGCCAGCACCGGGCCGAAGATTTCCTCACGCGCAATCGTCATGTCCGGCGTGACGTTGTCGAAAACGGTGGGCGCGAAGAAGTAGCCCTTGCCGGTGCCAATGTCGACCCGCTCGCCGCCCGCGACGAGCGCGGCGCCTTCCTTTTTCGCGAGATCCACGTAACGGCTCACCGTGTCGAACTGGCGCTTCGACACCAGCGAACCGTATCTCGTCTTCGGATCGAGCGGGTCACCCGCAACCATTTTCTTCGTCCGCGCGGCGAGCTTCTCGACGAAGGCGTCCTTGATCTCGCGCGCGACGAGCAGGCGCGAACCAGCGGCGCAGACCTCGCCCTTGCCGTAGAAGATGCCCGTCGTCGCCCCGCGCAGCGCGGCGTCGAGGTCGGCATCCGGCAGGACGATGTTCGGCGACTTCCCTCCGAGCTCGAGCGTGATTCGCTTCAGCGTGTCCGCCGCGGAGCGCATGATCGCCTTGCCGGTCGCGGTGCCGCCCGTGAACGCAATCTTGTCGATCCCGGGATGCGCGACCAGCGCCTGCCCCACAGCGGCCCCGGGCGCCGTCAGCACGTTGAGCACACCAGGCGGGAGTCCCACTTCGGCGGCGATTTCACCCAGCGCGAGCGCCGTCAGCGGCGTTTCCGCGGCCGGCTTCAGGATGACAGTATTCCCCGTCGCGAGTGCCGGCCCGACTTTCCAGCTCGCGAGCAGCAGCGGAAAGTTCCAGGGGACGATTGCCGCGACGACCCCGACGGGCTCGCGCAGCGTGTAGGCAAGATAGTTCCCTTTGACAGGGATCGTTTCTCCCGTGACCTTGTCCGCCCAGCCGGCATAGTACTCGAGGCACTCGGCCGCAGACGGAATCTCGATCTGACGGGATTCGAAGATCGGCTTGCCGTTGTGCAGCGTCTCGAGCCGCGCGATCTCGTCCGCTCGTTCCATCAGCCGCGTCGCCATCCGGCTGACCAGGCGCCCGCGTTCGCGCGCAGACATCTTGCCCCAGGGCCCGTTCAGCGCCGCACGGGCGGCCTCGACCGCAGCGTCGACGTCGGCCTGGTCCGCCGCCGCGACCGACGCGATCACATCTTCGGTCGCGGGATTCACCACGTCCATCGTCTGGCCGGCGGCGGCGTCACGCCACTCGTTGTTGATGAACAGCTTTGTCTGCAACTATCGCCCCTTGAACGCTGGCTTGCGTTTCTCGAGATTCGCGGCGATCCCTTCCCGGGCATCGTCGCTCTGGAACAGCAACTGCTGCAGCTCGCGCTCGAGGGAGAGCCCCTCCGCAAGGCCGGCCTCGACGCCGGACTGCACGGCGCGTTTCATACGGCCGACGGCGCGGCTGGCCTTGTTCGGAGGCGTGAACTGCCGGGCATAGTCCTGCACCGCCTCACGGAACGATCGGCCGTTGAGCGCTGCGTCTTCCCAGACCTCGTTGACCAGACCGGCCGCGTGCGCGTCTGCCATGGACAGAAGGCGGCCGGTGGCCATCAACTCAATCGCGCGTGATTTCCCGACCAGTCGTGCGAGGCGCTGCGTCCCGCCGGTGCCGGGCAGGACGCCGAGCGCCACTTCGGGCAGCCCAATCCTGCCGGCGTTCGCGCGCGCAATCCTGATATCTGCCGCGAGCGCCACCTCGAGGCCGCCCCCCACCGTGTGGCCGTTCAGTGCTGCGATCACGAGCTTCGGCGTCTGCTCGAGACGGTTCAGCGTCTCGTTCGCGTGCAGGCAGAAATAGTATTTGAACTCCGGATCGGCTGTCTGCAGCATGCCGATGTTCGCGCCGGCGCAAAAGAACTTCTCTCCGGCGCCCGTGAGGACGATGACGTGGACGTTCGGGTCCATGCGCGCCGCGAGCACCGCCTCGTCGATCTCGCGCATCATCTCGTACGAGTAGGTGTTCGCGGGCGGATCGTTCAGCTCGATCGTGTAGACGCCGTCGGCGACCGTCGTCAGAATTTTCTGCACTGCAGATCCTTTTGCGTCGTCGCCACGTGAAAACTGCAACGCGTCACGCCTCCGTTCGGACGTATTCGAAGTTCACCGGGAGGCCTTTGATGCCGCGCTGCGGCGGAGCGATGTAATTGGCGAACTTTCCTGGCTGGTAGACGGGCGCCGCCTGGATGCTCAACAGATACTCCCGGTCAGCCGCGGAGGGCAGCCATTCGTGCCGGCGTCGTTCCCACTCGTCACCAGAGAGGGCCACGCCGTACGGATCGAAATGCGCGGCCGCGAACATGCCGATGCCGCGGTTGAACTTGCGATCCGGCAGCCGCAGGCGGTCGGAAATCCCGTGCCGCTCGAGGATCTTGTTCCACCGCGTGACGCCGTGCTGGCAGTCGCCGACGTACCAGTCGCGCAACACTTCGTTCATCGCGGTGCGCATCGGAATGTGGCGCCGTTCCAGCCGGCCGTCGGCAAGCATCTCGAGGTCGTACAACGCTTCGGTCACCGAGTGCTCGTCCCACTTGTCTTCGTACGCGCGGCCTTTGAGGCCGTTGGCGAAGTACGCCGCGGCGTTGGTCGACACTTCGTTCCCGTGCAGGTCGAGACTCAGGCTGAACCACAGGTTGATGAACTTCTGGATCGTCGGAAGGTCAATCCCGCCGAGCTTCCGGACATCTTCCGAAAAGCCTGACTCTTTCATCAACTGACAGCTTCGATCGAGAATCCGCGCCACTCCCGTTTCCCCGACGAACATGTGATGCGCTTCTTCGGTGAGCATGAACCGCGTCGTTCTCGACAACGGATCGAGCGAACTCTCGGAGAGCGAGAGCAGCTGCGACTTGCCGTCCCGATCCGTGAACATCGTGAACATGAAGAAATCGAGCCAGTTGTCGATCGGCTCGTTGAAGGCGTCGAGAATGCGCGGCTTGTCGCGGTTGCCGCTCTGGCGTTCGAGCAGCTCCTCCGCCTCGTCGCGGCCGTCGCGGCCGAAGTACGAGTGGAGCAGGTACACCATGGCCCAGAGGTGCCGTCCCTCTTCGACGTTCACCTGGAAGAGGTTGCGCAAGTCATACAGCGACGGGCAGCGCTGACCCAGCCATCGCTGCTGCTCGACGCTCGCGGGCTCCGTGTCCCCCTGCGTGACGACCAGGCGGCGCAACTGGTTGCGGAATTCGCCGGGAACCTCCTGCCACACCGGCTGACCGAAAAAGTCGCCGAACCCGATGCGGCGATCGTGCACCGGATCGGCCAGGAAGATTCCCCACCGGTACTCCGGAAGCTTCACGTATTCGAAGTGCGCCCATCCGGACGGGTCGACGCTGACGGCGGTCCGCACGTAAACCTGGTGATAGTCCTGGAACCCCTGAGGCCCCATGTCCCGCCACCACTGGATGTATTTCGGCTGCCAGTGCTCGAGCGCGCGCTGCAGCCGCTTGTTGCTCGAGAGTCCGACGTTGTTGGGAATGCGTTCGGCTGAGATCATGAATTCACCGTGTGCGCACCGGGGGCCGGGCCCCGGCTACGTCCGATTGAAGTCGAACTCGGGACGCGACTGCGATCCGTAGGTCGTCAGCGCGCCCTTGTCCCCGACCGCGTTGGGACGGATGAAGATCCAGTTCTGCCACGCGGTCAGGCGTCCGAAGATTTTCGTTTCCATTGTCTCGGGCCCGGCAAAGCGAAGGTTCGCTTCCATCCCGGTCAAGGCGTCTGGTGACAGCGCCGCGCGGCCTTCGATCGCGAGCCGGACTTCGTCGTCCCAGTCGAGTTCATCGGGGGCAAACGACACGAGACCCGCCTCGACCGCCTCCTCCGGATTGAACGTTCGCGATGCCTTGCCGGCCGGCAGCAGCTCTCGCACATGGTCGGGACGCCCGAGAAACCGGGTTTCCAGGCGCGTGATGCCGTTGCTCATTTTCAACGGCCCGAAGTTCATCCGCGAGAGCGCGATCGAGTTCTCCGCGTCAGGGTCGTCGAGCATGTACGACCGATCGGCGGCGAGCGCAAGCTCGAAGAGCGTCCCCGCGAAACAGCTCCCCGGCTCGATCAGCGCGAAGAAGCTGCGGGACGTCAGGTCCATCCGTTTCAACGTCCGTTTGGCGAGGTTCACGATTTCGCGGACGAGCCAGTGTTGCTGATTCGCGAGGAGGACCTCGTCGACCTTCAGCACCTGCTGCTCATCACCCGCCGTCTTGACGACAACAGTCCCGATGAGCGGCTCGTTGACCCGGAGCCGCAGGAGGGCATCGTCCAGCTCGCGGAAGGTGCGCAACGGCCAGTAGTCATCACCGGCGGCGACGATCGCGTCGGTATCCCCCGGCTGCTCACCGTCGGGGGCGTTCACCGTGAGCGTCGCGAGACGCTTGTCCCGATCGATCTCGATCGCAACGTGCCGGTACTCCATGCGCCAGTCCGACATTTTCGGGTCGAGTGGACGCAGCGTAATACCCGTGACGCCGGTGGGCCTGTCAGACCGTGACGCGAGTTCCGCCGCGCGCGCCGCCACCCGCTCCTTGAACTGGCTCGTCGGATAGACGTTGTCGACAAGTCCCCACTCGACGGCGCGGCGCCCCTTCACGCCCTCGGCAACGGTCCCGAAGACGTCTGCAAGATCCCGTCGCACTTTGCGCTTGTCGACGACGCGCGTGAGGCCGCCCGTGCCGGGCAGCACGCCCAGGAGCGGCGTTTCAGGCAGGCTCACGGCGGAATTCCCATCGTCCACCAGAACGATTTCATCGCACGCGAGGGCGAGTTCGTACCCGCCGCCCGCGCAGATGCCGTTCAGCGCCGCCAGGAACTTGATCCCGGAGTTCTCGCTCGCGTCCTCGATTGCGAGACGCGTCTCATTGGTGAACTTGCAGAAGTTCACCTTCCAGGCGTGCGTGGAGCCGCGCAGCATGAAGATGTTTGCACCGGCGCAGAAGATCCGTTCCTTCAGGCTCGTGATCACGACGGCGCGGACGTCCGGGTGCTCGAAGCGGATGCGCTGAATCGCGTCTGCCAGCTCGATGTCGACGCCAAGGTCGTACGAATTCAACTTCAGCTTGTAGTCGGGAGAGAGGCCGGCATCCTCCTGCACGTCCATCGAGAGCGTCGCGATCGGACCATCGAACGCGAGCTTCCAGTGTTTGTAGCGCGTCGGGTCGGTTTCAAACCGGACGGCCGGCATTTTGGCATCTGTGGCGGTGGCCATTCCGCCAAGGGTACCGGCGGCGGCGGAGACTGTCAAGGCAGTATACTGCTCCGTAACGGCCTCTCGGTGCGATATATTGCACCAGGCACAGCCGTCCGATCCATGGAGGACATCCTTCACATCCTCGGCGCGCGCGTCCGGCAGCGACGCGCGGCGAAGCACTGGACCATTCGCGAACTGGCGGAGCGGTCTGGCGTGTCGGTGCGGTTTCTCGTGCAGCTCGAGGGCGGCCGCGCGAACATCTCAATCAAGCGTCTCGCCGACCTGGCGCGGGCGCTGGACACGCCGGCGTCGATGCTCGTCAGCGAACACGAAGGGGAGAGTCCGATCACGGTTGCGCTGCTGGGACTCCGCGGCGCCGGCAAGACGACGATCGGCAAGAAGCTCGCGCGCCGGCTTCACGCGCGGTTCGTCGAACTCGATCGCCGTATCGAGCAGACGGCGGAAATGTCGTTGAGCGAACTGTTCTCGTTGTACGGGGAGGACTACTACCGCCGCCTCGAACGCCAGATGCTCTCCACCGTGCTGGCAGAACAGCGGCCGACGGTGCTGGCAACGGGCGGCGGCATCGTCGCGTCGCGTGACACGTATGCCCTGCTCAAACACGCAGCGACGACCGTCTGGCTTCGCGCGACGCCTGAAGATCACTGGAACCGCGTCGTCGCGCAAGGTGACAAGCGGCCGATGGCCGACCATCCGCAGGCCATGGCAGATCTCCGAGCGTTGCTGGAGGCTCGACAACCGCTCTACGCCACGGCCGACTACACGATCGACACGAGCGGCCGCCCGATTGTCGAGGTCGTCGATGAGGTCCGCAGCCTCGTTCACACCTGAGCGATCGCCCTTCCGGAACCGACCTTGCACTATTCCTCCTTGCCCGAAAGGAGGAACTGATGACATCGAGAATGCACGGCTGGATCGCGGCTGCGGCTGCGCTCGCTCTGATCTCGGCGGCAGGGTGCCAGCGCAGTCGAGCGGAACAGACGGCTGCAGCAACCAACAATCAAGCAGCGCAATCGAACAGTCCAGACTGGTGGACGACGACGAAGGTCCAGGCCAAGTTCTTTGCCGACAAGGACGTCAAGGGGCATCACGTCGGCGTCGACACCAAGGATGGCGTCGTCACGCTGAGCGGGACGGTTGATTCTCAGGCCGCGAAGGACCGAGCCGAACAGATCGCGCGCAA
>JAICSD010000260.1 GCA_025937075.1 Vicinamibacteria bacterium
GCGCAAAAAAGCTCGCGCCGAACCCGCCGAGCGATGCGCCCATGAGGCGTGCGATGTCGTCCTTCGAGCTTGCTTTGCTGACCGGATCGAGACGCGCGCTGAGCGGCGCGGCGCCGGCGCGCTCGACAGCCGCTTCGTCCATGAACGCTCTGTACAGCGTCGCGATCTTCGTCCGATCGGCATTGGCGTCATCGTCGCTCGGGTAGCCTTCGAGCATCGTGTGCAGCCGCGCTTCCGAGAGATCGCGCAGTATCACGAAGGGACCCCAGGAGGTGCGGTCCGGCGGAATCTGCGTGTTCTTCGCCCACGTGCCGTTCACGAAACGGAACCACTCGTCGCCCGGCTCGACGCTGCGATCCATTCCGGATGACTCGAATCCCCAGGTGCCGTAGTGGATCGGCTTCGACGGGTCGATGGCCGGGGCGCCCCCGGCCTGCGCGGGCGCAAAGAGCGCGACCGTCGCACAGCTCTCGTCGACGCACCGCTCCTGGGCGGACGCCGAAGCGGCGGCAAACACGGCCAGCGGAACCGCGATGACGGCGATGCTCCTCAATTCGACCTCCTTCAGGTTGGGAATCCGAGAGACCACTCAGTTGTGGACGACCGTAACGGTGAAATCGATCGGCGTATCCGCCGTGACGTTGCCGACGTCGTACACGCGCACACAGTAGGTGCCCGCCGAGGCTGCGGTCGCAGTGAGGATCGCACCCTTCGTCGCCGCATCGTTCGCCAGCGACGCCTGACAGATGGTCCCGATCGTCGTCCCGATGCTGAATCCGACCGTCACCGTGTCGACCGGCTTCAAATCCGTCAGCGTTGCCGTCACGGTGCCGGGCGCGGTCGCCGTGAAGGTCTGCGTGTTTCCGCCGTTCTGATTGACCGTCCCGTTGAGCGTCTCGGTCTTGGGCGTGGGCGTTGGTTGTGCCGGAATCGAGTTGTCGTTGCACGCACCAAACAGCGCGGCCGCGCACACGAACGCGGCGGCGGCCAGCGCTCTCTTCACTTCCGTCATGAACACTCCTGATAGACTACGAACCCGGTGGCCCGCATAGGTCTCATCGCCGGCAACGGCCGGTTTCCCTTCCTCGCACTGCAGGGGGCGCGCAGTCTCGGCCACGACGTCACGGTCGTGGCGGTGAAGGAAGAGGCCTTCCCGCAACTCGAGCGCGCGGCCGCCGATGCCGGCGCCGACCTGCACTGGGTCTCACTGGGCCATCTCGGTAAGTGTATCAAGCTCCTGAAGGCCGCCGGCGTGGATCGCGCGATCATGGCCGGACAGGTGAAGCACGCGAAGATCTTCTCGGGAATCATCCCCGATCTCGCGCTGCTCTCAGTGCTCACGCGCCTCAAGAGCCGCAACACGGATGCGCTGATCTCCGCCGTCGCCGACGTGCTCCGCGGGGAAGGCATCGAGCTGCTCGAATCGACGGCGTTCCTGTCTCCGCTGATGGCGCGCGCCGGCACGCTGACGACGCGCGCACCTGGAGCGGAGGAGTGCGCGGATCTCGAATTCGGGTACCGCATGGGCGATGCGGTTGCCGCGCTCGACATAGGCCAGACGATCGTCGTGAAGGATCGCGCCGTGGTGGCCGTCGAAGCGATGGAAGGCACTGATGCGGTGATTCAGCGCGCCGGCACGATCGCCGGCGCGGGCACGCGCGTCGTGAAGGTCGCGAAACCGAATCAGGATATGCGGTTCGACGTACCCGTCGTCGGCGTCGCCACCATCGACGCGATGGCGGCCGCCGGAGCGACGATGCTGTCGATCGACGCCGAGCGGACGCTCGTCGTCGACGGCGACCGGTTCTATCACGCCGCCGATCGAGCGAAGATCGTCGTCGTCGGACGCCCGCGGGAGCGCCAGGGTGGCTGACCCTGCGATTCGCGTCGCGGTCATCGGCGTTGGACATCTCGGACGCCACCACGCCCGAATCCTCTCGGACCTGCCGGGTGCGCGGCTCAGTGCGGTCGTCGACACGATTGAGGAGCGCGCGAGGGCAGCGGCCGTGGCCGCGGGCGCGGACGTGCTGACGGATTACCGCGGCCTGTTCGGCAGCGTGGACGCCGTCACGATTGCCGTTCCCACCGAGCTGCACCGCGGGATCGCGAAGCCGTTCCTGGAGCGCGGCGTCTCCGTTCTGGTCGAGAAGCCCATGGCGCGTTCGCTCGTGGAGGCGGACGATCTGCTGCAGACGGCGCGCGCGTCCAAAGCCATCCTCGCCGTGGGTCACACGGAGCGCTATAACCCGGCGATATCCGCAATTCTCCCGCTCGTCACCGGTCCGCGCTTCATCGAGGTGCATCGACTGGGGGTCTTTCCCGAGCGGAGCCTCGACATCGACGTCGTCTTCGATCTGATGATTCACGACCTGGACGTGATTCTGTCGCTCGTGAAGTCCGACGTGAGCGCGATCGAAGCGGTCGGCGTCCCGGTGCTGACGACGCGATACGACATTGCAAACGCGCGGCTGCGCTTCGCGGACGGGTGTATCGCGAATATCACCGCGAGTCGTATCAGCCGCGAGCGTGTGAGGAAGATCCGGTTTTTTCAGCAGGACTCGTACATTTCGATCGATTACGCGGCGCAGGAGGTCGAGGGGTATCGGCTCGTGCGGCGCGACGGCGCGCGTCCGGACATTCAGGGCGGCCAGCTCCCTGTCGCCCGTGAGGAGCCGTTGAAGCGCGAGCTGGCGGACTTCATCGGCGCCGTCCGCGACGGGCGCGCACCCATGGTCACGGGTGAGGATGGGCGCCGTGCGCTGGCGCTCGCGCAGGCGATCGCGGAGAAGATGGAGAGTGTGACGCGGCCCTGAAAGGACCGCGCCACGATCGCCGCCATTGATACATGTTCAAAGACCTGAACGCCTTCATCGCTGCGCTCGAGAAGGAACGGGAGCTGGCCCGCATTGCGGAGCCTGTCAGCCCGGACCTCGAGATTTGTGCGGTGACCGATCGTGTGTCGAAGTCGCCGGGCGGCGGACCGGCGCTGCTGTTCGAGCGCCCGACCGGCTACGACGTCCCGGTCGCGATCAACCTGTTCGGGTCGCTGAAGCGCATGTGCATGGCGCTCGGCGTCCAATCACTCGACGATCTGGCGGCCGAGATCGACGAGCTCTCTACTCCAAAGATCCCCTCAGGCGTGCTCGACGCGCTCAAGATGCTGCCCACCGTCAATCGCCTGCGCGACCTGATGCCGAGGACCGTGGGCGACGGCGCGTGCCAGGAAGTGGTCCGCACGGACGGCCGTCTCGATGACCTCCCGATTCTCAAGTGCTGGCCTGAAGACGGCGGACGCTACATCACGCTGCCGCTCGTCTTCACGAAGGATCCGCAGACGGGCGCGCGCAACATTGGCACGTATCGGATGCAGGTCTTCGACGCGCGTTCAACCGGCATGCATTGGCAGCGGCACAAAGGAGGCGCGCAGCACTACCGCGTCGCGGAAAAGCTCGGTAAGCGTCTTCCCGTCGCCGTCGCTCTCGGGCCGGATCCCGCGCTCGCGTATTCGGCGACCGCGCCCATGCCGGAGGGCCTGGACGAGCTCATGCTCGCCGGGTTTCTGCGCCGCGCGCGCGTGGACCTCGTGAAGTGCGTCACCATCGAGATGGAGGTGCCGGCGAACGCGCAGATTGTCCTCGAAGGGTACGTCGAACCGGGCGAGCGTCGCCGCGAAGGGCCATTCGGCGATCACACCGGCTTCTATTCGCACCCGGACGAGTACCCGGTGTTCTATCTGACGTGCATCACGCATCGCAGGGACCCCATCTATCTCACGACGGTCGTCGGCGTGCCGCCGATGGAGGACTATTACCTCGGGAAGGCGAGCGAGCGGATCTTCCTGCCCCTCATCCGCAAGACGCTGCCGGAGATCGTGGACATGCACTTCCCGGCGGCGGGCATCTTTCACAACCTCGTCATCGTCTCGATCGACAAGCGCTACCCGGGACACGCGCGCAAAATCATGAACGCCTTCTGGGGCCTCGGGCAATTGATGTTCTCGAAAACGATCATCGTCGTCGATGGCGACGTCGACGTGCAGAACGAGGCGGAGGTGGCGTGGATCGTGGGGACGCACATCGATCCCGAGCGGGACATCCAGTTCACGCGTGGACCGATGGACGATCTGGAAGATGCGACGAACCTGCCGGCGTACGGCGGGAAGATGGGAATCGATGCGACACGCAAGTGGTCGTCCGAGGGATTCGCGCGCCAGTGGCCGACGCGGATCCGGACGACCGCCCAGGCGGCCGCGCGCGCGGAAGAAATCTGGGATCGGATACGCCGGGGATGGAAGGCATGACCGCGATTTCGGCGGACGAAGCAGAGGTTCTGCTTCGCAGCCACGATCTGATTGGGATTGGATCGCGTGCGGATGAAGAGCGGCGCCGCCGCCACGGCGTGCGGACGACGTTCGTGCGCGTGCTGGAGCTGCACGTCGACGCGCTGCCCGCTGCGCTTCCGGCATCGTGCAGCGCGGGAGAGATCAGACTCGTCGGAGAGCCGGCGTCGATAGAGGACGCCGCCCGCAACATCGAGCACGCGCGGGGGCTCGCTGGCTCGCACCCGCTGACGGCGTTCGCGTTGGACGACCTCGAAGCGCTCGCGGAAGGATCGCCGGTTCGCCTGCGCGAGCTGTTCGGGGTCCTGAAGAGCAGCGGACTCGAGACAATCGCCGACGCAGCCGTCGACGTATTGAACGATCCCGTAGGCACCCTGCGCGCCGCGCGCGAGGCTGGCCTTACCGTTCCGCGCCTGACCGTCCGTCAGCTGGCCGGCGCCCGGATCGTTCTGCTCGTGCAACGCGCGCGCGAGATGCAGGCCGCCGCCGGCGGCATCCGCGCGTTCGCGCCGCTGCCGCGCGTCAGCTCGCCATCACAGCCGTCCACCGGCTACGAGGACGTGAGGACCGTGGCGGTCGCACGGCTGTTGTGCGACACGATCGACAGCATTCAGGTGGACTGGGCGCTGTACGGACCCAAGCTGGCGCAGGTGGCGCTGACGATCGGAGCGGACGACGTGGATGGGGTATCGCCGTTCGAGGGGAGTCTGGGCCGGCGCCGCAGCCCGCTCGAGGAGATCCGCGGCAACATCGTCGCCGCGGGACAGGAGCCAATCGAGCGCGACGCGCACTGTCAGATTCGCGACTCCAATGCCGGAAGGCACGTGCGTTGACGAGGCCGCTGGCAGCGGGCGGCGACAGGACCCGGGCAGCGTAACCACGTGCCTTGCGAAGGAGGCACGCGCCTTGGGGCGAGCCCCCGGATTATCTTGACGAAACGAGCTTGCGCTCAGCAGCCGGCTCGTGGAGGAACTGATCGGCCAGGTCGGCGAGCCGCGACGTGAAGCCGTCCGCGTCGAGCGCTCCGTGCTTCGCGATGAACCGCTCGACGGGCACGACCGCCTTCGCCATTGCGCGGTGACCGCCGGCCGAGCCGAGCTCGGCAAACCACCGCTTCACGAACTCCCCGGCGTTCCGCGAGTATCCGAGGTTGCGCACGCTGACGATCAGCATCTGGCCGACGATGCCGGCGATGATCGTCCATTTGACGTCTTCGAGCTGCAGGAAGAAGTCGGCGGTATACGGGATGAAGTCTTCGCGCGGAGCCTCGCCGATGAACGCGGTGAAAACCTGCTCGCGCAGGATGCCGGTCCGGCTCGCGCGCGTGACGTACTCGAGCCGCTCGAGCGTGATTTCCGCCCCCTCCATCTTGCGGATGAGCGCGGCGTCGGCGAGCGGATAGAGAAACGTGAACGCGTCGAGATCGACCCGGTTCGTGTGGCGCGCGAAGAAGAGCGTGTCGGACTTGATGGCGTACAGCATCGCCGTCGCCGTCCGCTCGGAGATGTTCACGTCGACGGCGCGGAGGTGCTCGGTCAGGATCGTCGACGTGGATCCGTAGTCCGCGCGGATGTCCTTGAACACGGCGCTGTAGCCCGGCTGCTCCGGGTGATGGTCGATGACGAGATCGGCGCGATCGAGCAGTCCGCCGAAATAGTGGGGCTGGACATCGACCGTGGCGATCCGATCGAATCCCTCGAATGAGCCCGGCGTGATCTGCTCGACGTGGATGTCGAGCATGTTGGCCATGCGAAGGTTTTCAGGGCGCGTGACGCCTTGGACGGCGCCGATGATTGCGGTCGTCTTCGTGCGGCGGAGCAGGTTGCGCAGCGCCAGGCCGCTGGCGAGCGCATCCGGATCCGGATCGTTGTGCAGCAGAATGAGCACGCGATCCGCGTCGGCGAAGTAGCGCTGGTACTGCTGGACCCGCGCGCGGGTCATCGAGCGGCTCAGCTCGGTGACGAGCGTCGGCCGGAGGAGCTCCGACAGGTCCATGTGCGTGACCTCGGAGAGCTCCAGGCGCTGGCCGTCGGCGCGGCCGATGGCGGCGCGCTTGCCGGTGTGCAGCACGTACACGAGTGTGCCGCCGGCGTCGCGGACGGCGTCGAGCACCTTCTTGATGCTGCGTCTGCCGGTATCCTCGATGATGAAACAGGTGTTCGGTGAGATGTCC
>JAICSD010000134.1 GCA_025937075.1 Vicinamibacteria bacterium
GGCGACCCTGCATGCGTGCGCGCGGCCGCTGCTCGACGCAGGCGCGGCAGAAGTTCGCGCGGTGACCGCGGCGAAGACGTTGGCCGCTGGACGATGAGCGATGGACGATGGGCGATGGGCGATGGGCGATGGACGATGGACGATGGGCGATGGACGATGGGCGATGGGCGATGAGCGATGAGCGATGAGCGATGAACGATGAACGATGAACGATGACGGCTGAGGTCAGCGAGCGTTCAGAGTCGCGAGGCGACCGCCGCGATGACGTCGGTCGAGACCAGCGAACGATCGCGCTCGCCATCGAGGTGCAGCCAGTGCTGGTCCGCGGCCTGCCGTCGATAGCTGTCGCGCACGCGGGCGAGCAGCGCGAGGTCGCGTTCGTATCGGTCCCTGTTCGTCGCTTTCCGCCTGGCGGCGGTCTCCGGGACGATGTCGAGGAGGATCGTCAGGTCCGGCTGCGGCAGCGGGCGCTGGATCTCGGCGAGCCACCGGGGATCGAGGCCCTGCGCTTCCCCGTAGGCGATGCTCGACGCCAGATAGCGGTCGCAGACCACGACCGTGCCTGCCGCAAGCGCGTCTTGCAGGTGCGGCTTCTTCTCGAAGCGGTTCGCGATATAGAGCAACTGCATCACGTCAGGGGTGTAGTCACGCTGGCCCTGCAGCGCTGCGCCGATCTCGCGTCCGATCGCCGTCGCGTAATCGGGGAACGACAGCAGTTCGCATGTGCGGCCACGGCCGACGACCGCGTCCCTGAGCGCCTCGGCCTGCGTCTGCTTTCCCGATTGATCGAGACCCTCAAAGGCGATCAGCAAGCCGCGCATTTCGAATTGGGAGTTGGGAGTTGGAAGTTTGGAGTTGGGAGTTGGGAATTGAGTTGACACGCGAGCGTCACAATTCCAGCGCGAGCAGGTCGTCGAGACTTTGACGCCGACGAATCAGCCGCGCGGCGCCGTCCTCGACGAGCACTTCGGCTGGTAGCAGCCGGCGATTGTAGTTGGACGCCATGGCCGACCCGTACGCGCCAGTGTCCATGACCGCGAATAAATCGCCCGGTTGCGGATCCCGGACCCGGCGATCCTTTCCCAGGGTATCGCTGCTCTCGCACAGAGGGCCGACGATGTCGGCAGCCCGCACCGGCGCGTCGTTCTCCACGACGGGCTCGATCCGGTGGAAGGCGCTGTAGAGCATCGGCCGGATCAGTTCCGTCATGCCGGCGTCCATGACGACAAACGACTTTCGCTCGTCCTGCGGCTTGACGTCGACGACGCGCGTGAGCAGTACGCCAGCCGGGGCCATGATCTGACGGCCCGGTTCGAGCACGATCGCCAGCCCTGAATTCCGGACAACCGGCAGCAGCGCGGCGGCGTAGTCTCGAGCGGACGGAACCGGCGAGCCATCGTAGGACACCCCGAGCCCGCCGCCGAGGTCGAGATGTTCGATCGGGGTGCCTTCGTCGCGCAGCTCCCGCGCGAGCTGGACGAGCGCGCGCGCCGCCTCGGTGAGCGGACCGAGATCGGTAATCTGCGATCCGATGTGGATGTGCAGGCCGAGCACCCGTACCGACGCGCGGTCCCGCGCGCCGCGCGCTATGGCCTTGACGCGTTCGAACCGGATGCCGAACTTGTTCGTCTTGAGGCCGGTGGAAATGTGCGAATGCGTGCGTGCGTCGATGTCGGGATTGATCCGCAGCGCAATCGCGACCCGCGCGCCGCGGGCCGACGCGATCGCTTCAATGCGGTCGATCTCGCCTGCCGATTCGACGTTGATGGCCTTGATCCCGAGCGCGATCGCGTGCGTCAATTCAGCCGGCGTCTTGCCCACACCGGTGAAGACGATCTGCGCCGGGGTGAACCCGGCGCGCAGCGCGACGTCAATCTCGCCGCCGGAGTTCGCGTCGGCGCTGCTGCCCAGGCCGCGCAGCAGCCGCGCAATCGCGAGCGTCGAGTTCGCTTTCAGCGCGTAGTGGATGCTGTGCGGGTAGCCCGCGAACGCCTCGTCGATCGCGCGATAGCGCGAGGTGATCGTCGCGGCGCTGTAGACGTACAGCGGAGTGCCGTGCGCCTCGGCGATCGGCGCCAGCGGGACGCCGTCGCAGACGAGCGACGCGCCCTGACGGTAGAAACCGGTCTCAGGTGTGGTGAACAAAAGAGTGTAAGATAGCAGATCACGACGCATGTCTGCTGATTCCGCGGCAGCGCCGCAGCCCGCCACGCCCGACACGCTCATCGAACAGTGTCTGGCTGGCAATCAGGCGGCGTGGGAGACAATCGTGCGCCAGAACTGGCGCAAGGTGTTCAACGTCGCCTACAAATTCGTCGGCAAGCATGACGAGGCGGAAGATCTCACGCAGGACATCTTCCTCAAGATCTTCAAGGCGCTGAACACGTTCGATCGCCGCGCGAATTTTCAGACGTGGATCGTCAGCATCAGCCGCAACCTCTGCATCGATCACTACCGCAGCGTGCGGAAGGAGCGGCAGACGGTCGCGCGCGATGTCGACATGTCCGACCTGCAGCCCGCATCCGCCGAGCGCGGACCCTACGCGGTGGCGGAACACCAGGACCTGCGCGCGCAGCTGCGCGTCGCGCTGGAAACGCTGCCGTCGACGCTGCGCACGGCCGTCGTGCTGCGGGATCTGCGGGAGCTCTCGTATCAGGAAATCGCGGATCGGCTGCAGTTACCCGAGGGGACAGTGAAGTCACGGATCAATCGCGGCCGCATCGAGCTCGCGCATCAGCTGCGGCGGCTGCAGGAGAAACAGCCCGTCCGCCCGCGGAAGCGCGGCGGATCGCGGCGCAGCGGAGTCATCGAATGAACATCACCACCGAACGGGCGAATGGCATCGCGGTCGTACGCGTCGGCGAGTCGCGCCTCATGTACCCGCTGCTGTCGGAATTCTCATCGGCGGTGCAGAAGCTCATCTCGACCGGCGAGCGCCGCGTCGTCATCGACCTTTCATCGGTCGGCTACGTCGACAGCGCGACGATCGGCTGCCTGATGGATCTCTATCGTCAGGCGAGCGCAGCGGGCGGCGCCTTGAAGCTCGCCGGCGTGCAGAAGCGCGTCGAGACGATGCTGACGATGACGGGCGCGCAGAACTTCATCGAGGTCCACCCCGACGAGCCGTCTGCCGTCAAGAGCTTCGGAGCCTGACATGCGGACCATCACGCTGACGACGGGCGCGCCGGTCGAACTGGACGGCGATCTGCTGACGCTGCTCGAAGCGCTGTACAAAGAGGTGTCCGCGCGGCAGGAGCTGCAATCGACCTTCGAAGACATGGCCCGCGAGATCCAGCACGTCATCGAGCAGATGACGGAATCCGAGCGGAAACAGTACCTGTCGGAAAGCCTGTTTCTGAACACCGTGTCGTACGAAAACGAACGCCTCGCGTCGTATGTAAAAAGGCTCACGAACAAGTAACCGTCGAACGCGGCCCGAACCGCGAAGCCCGAACCGCGAACCGCGAACGGAGCGAACCACCGCACCGCCGAACCGCCGCACCCGAAACCGCACGTGTCACTGAACTACCTCGCCGCCCGCTTCACCTGCTCCTGGCCCTGGAGCACGATGGTGCTGCTCTGCGATGGACGCCTGGTCTGCGGGTGCGCCGATCCGTATGGCAAGCGAGTGCTGGGAGACACGCGGACCGCGTCGGTGTCCGCCGTCTGGACCGGCCCGACCGCGACGTCGCTGCGCGAGGATCTCAACAGGGGCGGGTCGAAGTTCTGCGGCGACTGTCCGCTGAAGCTGCCGCTCAAAGGCGCCGAGCCGCCGCAGCGCGATCTGAGCGTTCCGGCCCTCCCCTCGCGCCTGTATATCGAGTGCACCGCCGCCTGCAACATCTCGTGCAACCAGTCCTGCTGCGCGCCTGAAACCGGCATCACGCGCACACGACAGGCGGGCATGCTGGACTTCGATCTGTTCACGCGCGTCGTGGACGAAGCGGCGCCGTCGCTCGTGAGAATCGATTTCTTCAACTACGGTGAAGCGTTCCTCCACAAACGCGCGGTGGAGATGTGCGAATACATCAAGGCCCGGTACCCGCACGTCTATCTCTACTCGAGCACGAACGGCCTCGCGTTCAGCGAGGAACAGGCGCGGCGGCTCGCGCGATCGGGGATCGACGAGCTGACGTTCTCAATCGACGGCGCGTCGCCGGAGACGTACATCAAGTACCGGCAGCGCGGCGACTTCGACAAGGCGCTGCGGAATCTCCGCACCGTCGTTGAGGAGAAGCAGAAGCACGGACGCGACGTGCCGTTCGTGAACTGGCGCTACATCCTCTTCACGCACAACGACAGCGACGAGGAGATGAATCGCGCGCGCCGCCTTGCCGCAGAAGCGGGCGTCGACAGACTGTCATGGGAGATCACCGATCATCCCGAAGACATGTTCTCCCGCCGCTTCGCGCCGGGGACGCCGGGCTACGACAGCATCCGCCACGAGATCTGGGATCAGAGCGGGCTGGGAAACGCGATCCCGGGGGCGACGCCGCGCGCACGGATTGACGTCGAGGAAACCTGGTTGACGTCGCTCCTGAAGCGCCCGGTCAGGGCTGCAGCCGGGTCGACGGTCGAGGTGCGAACCACGGTCCAGAACCTCTCCACGCGTCCGTTCCCCGCGCAGGCCAGTTACGGCCGCCGGCTGGTTCGCCTTGGCGCGCAGCTCTGCGCTGCGGACGGCGCGCTGATCGAGCGGGACTACGAACGCGCCTGGCTCCCGGAGCATCTCGCGCCGGGCGCGGCCGCACGCATCCCGATCACGCTGAAAGCGCCCGCGCAGCCGGGCCGGTACACGCTCAAATTCGATCTGGTGTACGAAGGAATCGACTGGTTCGAAACGTGCGGGTCGCCGGTGACAACGAAGGATTTCCAGGTTCTCTAACCACGCGAATACGCGAGCCGTACGAGCACGTGACCTGACGGCGCGCGCCGGCGCAGCGACGCGGCGCGCGAGAGAGCGGGTAGGGGGGCCGGCGGGCGAACGCGACGAGTTGGATTAAAGCCCCGCCCTCAATTCGCCATCCGCGGCGCGGCCGCGGGAGCGCTGGCCGGCGCAGGAATCGGCGCGAGGGTCTGATCCGCCGACGCCTCCACGAGACGCCACGCATCGACCTCTTCGAGAATCCGCGCGGCAAACGCCGTATGCAGTGCGTGCCCGGCACGGTGCGCGACGAGGTGCCCGATCACCGCGTAGCCGACGAGTGACAGGTCGCCGATCGCGTCCAGGATCTTGTGGCGGACGAATTCATCTTCGAACCGCAGCGCGTTCTGATTGAGCACTCCCGTTTCGCCGAGCACGATCGCGTTGTCGAGCGATCCGCCGAGCGCGAGGCCGCGCTGCCGCAGCATCTCGACTTCCTTCAGGAACCCGAACGTCCGCGCCGGGGCGATCTCCTCCACGAACGTCTCGTCCGTGATCTTCATCGTCCGCGATTGGTGCCGGATGAGCGGGTGATCGAAGCTGATGCTGTAGGTGACCTTGAAGTGATCCGACGGATAGAGCGCGATCCGCTTGTCGCCCTGGCTGAGTGAAATCGGCCGGAGCACCTTCAGGAACTTCTTCGGCGCGGACAGCCGCCGCACGCCGGATTCGTTCAGAATCAGATAGACGAACGGCGCCGCGCTGCCGTCCATGATCGGCACTTCCGGCGTGTTCAGCTCGACGATGCAGTTGTCGATGCCGAGCGCCGTCAGCGCCGCGAGCAGGTGCTCAACCGTCTCAACCGAGACCGCTTCGCGCGTCAGCCCCGTCGCCAGCCGGATCCCGCCAAGATGCGTGACCGTGGCAGGGATCTCGAGGCCTCCCAGATCGGAGCGTTGAAAACGGATGCCGTAGTCGGCCGGAGCCGGCTTCAGCGAAAGAGTGACCTTGTTTCCGGAATGGAGTCCGATTCCGGAGCAGGAAACAGGTCGTCGTAGGGTGCGCTGCGCGTTCATGGACCTCTTTAGGGCCGCTGGGAGGGCTGCAAACAGCTCAGCAAAGGGGCTGCCAGCAGCGACTTCCATGAAAATTTGCACCTAACCAGTCTGGATTCAGTAACTTGTGAATCTGACACCGTCGCAGTCGCTGTCAGAAGACCGTCAAACTGTGGCTCGCTGACCACAGTCAGCGGGGCGCAATCCGTGGCAGTTTTACCACACCTGCCGAGCCCATCCGTTACAAGAATTGCCATCGGACCCGTCACGACGCCGCTGCCGCGGGCGGTGTCCCCAGAATATCGGCTAGAAACCGCCCTGTGAAGGATTCTCGGCTCCTCGCGACATCTTCAGGAGTCCCCCTTGCGACGATGCGTCCGCCGGCGGCGCCTCCCTCGGGCCCGAGATCGACAACGTAGTCCGCCGACTTGATGACGTCCAGGTTGTGCTCGATGATCACAACCGTGTTGCCCTGATCGACAAGTTTGTTCAGGACGTCCAGCAGCTTGTGGGTGTCCGCGAAGTGCAGTCCCGTCGTCGGCTCGTCCAGGATGTACAGCGTCCGCCCGGTGCCGCGGCGCGACAGCTCCTTGGCCAGCTTTACGCGCTGCGCTTCCCCGCCGCTCAGCGTCGTCGCCGACTGCCCCAGCTCGATGTAGCCCAGCCCCACGTCCTGCAGGGTGCGCAGCTTGTTCGCGATGGGCGGGAAGTTTTCAAGCAGCGGCAGGGCCTGGTCGACGGTCAGATCGAGGACGTCGGCGATCGACTTGCCGCGATATTTGATTTCGAGCGTTTCGCGGTTGTACCGGCGCCCCTTGCACTGCTCGCAAGTGACGTACACGTTCGGGAGAAAGTGCATCTCGATCGCGATCACGCCGTCGCCCTGGCAGCTTTCGCAGCGTCCGCCCTTCACGTTGAACGAGAAGCGTCCCGGGCGGAAGCCGCGCGCGCGCGACTCGGGCAGCATCGCGAAGAGGTCGCGGATGAAGGTGAAGAGCCCCGTGTAGGTTGCGGGGTTCGAACGCGGCGTGCGCCCGATTGGCGACTGGTCGATTTGAATGACCTTGTCGAGGAGGTCGATGCCCTCGATGGACGTGTGGGCGCCGGGTTCGTCCGCGGCGCGATAGAGCGTTCGGGCGAGCGAGCGATAGAGGATGTCGTTGACGAGCGTCGACTTGCCGGAGCCGCTGACGCCCGTGATCGTGACGAGCGTCCCGAGGGGGATCTCGACGTCGATGTCCTTCAGGTTGTTCTCGCGCGCGCCGCGGATGACGACCGATCCCCGGTTGCGGGACCGGCGGGTCTTCGGCGTCTCGATCGACCGCTCGCCCTTGAGATACGCCCCGGTCAGCGAGCCGTGCCCGTTGCTCACGAGCTCTGTTGGATGGCCCTGGAAGATCACGTGGCCGCCGTGCTCGCCCGCGCCGGGCCCGAGATCGATCACGTAATCGGCACTGCGGATCGTCTCCTCGTCGTGTTCGACGACGACGACGGTGTTGCCCAGATCGCGGAGACGTGCGAGCGTGGCGAGCAGCGCCCGGTTGTCGCGCTGGTGCAGCCCGATCGACGGTTCGTCGAGCACGTACAGGACCCCGGTCAGATTCGAGCCGATCTGCGTGGCGAGGCGAATACGCTGCCCTTCGCCGCCCGACAGCGTCGCCGCGCTGCGGCCGAGCGTCAGATAGCCGACGCCGACGTCGTTGAGAAAGCGAAGGCGATCCCGAATCTCGCGGAGGATGCGGCTCGCGATGAGCGACTCGCGATCGGTGAGTTCCAGCGATTCGAAGACGTGAAGCGCCTCGCCGATCGGCAGGCCCACGTAGTCGACGATCGTTCGGCCCTTGACGCGAACGGCGCGGCTCTGCGGCTTGAGCCGTGCGCCCTGGCACGAGGGGCACGGCCGCAGTCCGCGATACGGCTCGAGCGCTTCCTGGTCGACCCAGCTGCCCTCTTCATAGCGGCGGCGCAGGTTCGGGATGAGGCCTTCGAACCCCGCGCCGAACGGATCCTTTTCCTTTTTCGCCTCCTTACGGCCGGTGGCGGCCGGCGAGGCGCCGAAGAAGATGAGATCGCGGATCTTGCGCGGAAGCCGCTTGAACGGCAGCGCGAGATCGATTCCGAACGTGCGGCTCAGCGTGGCGAGCGCTTCCTTCACGAGCTTGCGGTCGCCCTTCGCCCAGGGCGCGATGGCGCCGTCCTGCAGCGACACCGACTCGTCCGGCACGAGGCGCGCGGGATCGAAGTCGTACACCGCTCCAAGCCCCTGACACTCCGGGCACGCGCCGTGCGGCGAATTGAACGAAAACGCGCGCGGAGTCATCTCCGGCATGCTCACGCCGCAGTAGGTGCACGCCAGCCGGCGTGAGAACAGGCGGTCGCCGCCGTCGAGGGTGTTGATCACGACCACGTCGTCGGCCAGATTGAGCGCGATCTCGACCGATTCCGTCAGCCGCCGCTCGATGCCCGGCTTCAGCACCACGCGATCGACGATGACGTCGATAGTGTGGTTGCGGCGGCGATCCAGCTTGATGTCTTCGTCCAGCGACCGCATCTGGCCGTCGACGCGGACCTTCGTGAAGCCGCGGGCCCTGAGCGCGGCGAGCTCCTTCTTGAACTCGCCCTTTCGCCCGCGCACGATCGGCGCGAGCACGTTGATGCGCTCCTCGACCGGCGAGAGCATCACCATGTCGATGATGCGCTCGAGCGACTGCGACGCGATTTCGCGGCCGCAGAGATGGCAATGCGGGACGCCGATGTTCGCGAAGAGGAGCCGGAGGTAGTCGTAGATCTCGGTGACGGTGCCGACCGTCGACCGGGGATTCGATCCCGTCGTCTTCTGCTCGATCGCGATCGCGGGCGAGAGCCCGTCGATCAAGTCGACGTCCGGCTTTTCCATCTGCTCGAGGAACTGCCGCGCGTACGACGACAACGATTCGACGTAGCGCCGTTGTCCCTCGGCGTAGATCGTGTCGAAGGCGAGCGACGACTTCCCGGAGCCTGAGAGGCCCGTAATGACGACCAGTTGATCCCGCGGAAGGTCGACGTCGATGTTCTTCAGGTTGTGTACGCGCGCGCCGCGCACGGCAACCCAGTCGTGAGCCATGCCTTACTGGAGCGGACTTTTCGTGGGGCCCAAAGGGGAAATTTTATCACACGCGATCGGTACTGCTGAGGCAGCAGCGGGCGCTGAGGGCGCCCCGTTCGCGGACACCCGCAAACGCGCGCTCACTCCTGGACCTACAGGCGAGAACGCAACCGCTCCAGCAGCGCGTCGAAATCCGCCGGCAGCGGCGCTTCGAACTCCAGCCGGCGCCCATCGAGCGGATGATCGAACGCGAGGCGCCACGCGTGGAGCGCATGCCGCTCGAACCGAATCCCGCGCAGCGCATCCGGTCCGAAGGTGTACCGCTTCTCACCGACGAGCTGGTGCCCGCGAAGACGCGCCTGCAGCCGAATCTGATTGCGGCGCCCCGTCACCAGGCGCACCTCGATGAGCGAGGCGTCCCGATACGATTCGCGCACTCGGTATTCGCTGACCGCGTCCGTGCCGCGCGGATCCCTCAGGTGCGTCGACTTCTGAATCAGCGCCTTCTCGTCCCACACGAGACGGTCGCGCCACGTGCCCGAGCGCGGCGCCGGATGCCCGTACACGACAGCGAGATAGACTCGCGTCGGCTCGCGCCGCCTGAACTGCGCTTTCAGAATCGCCTGCGCTGCCGCGTTCTTCGCGAAGACGACGAGTCCGGAGGTGTCCTGGTCGATGCGATGGACAACAAACGGCCGGCGTTTGCCGAAGGGACGCAGGTGAGCCTCGACGAGATCGAACACCGAGACGGCGTCGCTCTTACGTTCCAGGGGAACACTGAGCAGACCTGCTGACTTGTTGACGACGATCAGCGACTCGTCTTCGAAGACGACGTCGAGAGCCCCCGTTGATCGAGGTCCTCGTGCAACCCTCGACGAGCCGGGGCGA
>JAICSD010000215.1 GCA_025937075.1 Vicinamibacteria bacterium
GCGTCGCCCCGGCCTGGATCTGATCCTGCGGCTCGTCGCCGACACGCCCGACGCGCAGCTGCGGGCACGCCACTGCCTCGCCGCCTCTGGCTTGCTGCGACAGTGGCAGTTGCTCCGGCCCATCGATCAGCACTCCGGAGCCGTCGCTCCCACATGCGGCCTGCGCGTGGACGAACCGATCGTGGACTTCCTCACCGGGATCGACAGCGTGGACCCGCGGCTCGCCGGCATCGCGCGCACCGCGATGCCGCGTGTGTCGCTAGACGATCTCGTGCTCGCGTCGGACCTGTCTATTCGTCTTCGCCGTCTCTCCGTCCGCTTTCCGAATGACGAAACCCTGCCCGTCTTGCACTTCCTCGGTCGACGCGGGTCCGGCCGGCAGAGCGCAGCGGAGGCGCTGTGCATCGCCCGCAAATGCGAGTTGCTCGTCGCAAGACCGGACGAGCTGGTGACGCTCGGAGCTGCCGACATACGCACGATGACGAGAGCGCTCGTTCGTGACGCGCTGTTGCACGAGCGGGCGCTATGGGTGGGCGACCTGGACCCGTGGTTCCTCCCCGAGCGCCAATCCTCGCTCCAGGCGCTGATCGATGAGCTGCTGGAATTTCCCGGCTTGCTCCTGCTCGCGAGCGAAGGGCCATGGACCGGCGTGTGGGAAACGGATCGGCCGCTGCTGCGGCTCGAGTTCGCACCGCTGGGCTTCGGCGAACGCGTCCGGGCGTGGCGATCCGCGCTCGATGAATCGGAGATGTCCGACGAAGGCGTCGTACAGATCGCAAACGAATTCCGCCTGCCCGCAGGACGAATCCGCGCGGCGGCCGCGCAGGCGCGCGTCGAGGGGCGCCTCCTGGGCGCGCGCCCGTGCAGCGTCGATGACGTGCGCCGCGCGTGCCGCACGGAATCCACGCACGGCCTGTCGCGTTTCGGCCACCGAATGGCGT
Organism: Vicinamibacteria bacterium; assembly: GCA_025937075.1. The sequence goes on from JAICSD010000215.1 coordinate 942, forward strand.
GTCGGCGATCGTGGCGCGACCTGGTGCTTCCAGCGAATCGGCTCCAGCAACTGCACGAGGTCTGCCGCGCGGTGCGTTACCGAAGCCGCGTGTACGACACCTGGGGCTTCGATACGAAGCTGTCGCTCGGAAAAGGCCTCGCCATCCTGTTCACCGGACCACCAGGGACGGGCAAGACACTCGCCGCCGAAGTGCTGGGCACGGAGCTCGGACTGGATCTGTACCGGGTGGATCTCTCTGCGGTCGTGAGCAAGTACATCGGCGAAACGGAGAAGCACCTCGCGCGGATCTTCGCAGACGCCGAAGCGAGCAACGCGGTCCTGTTCTTCGACGAGGCCGATGCGCTGTTCGGCCAGCGCACCGAGGTGAAGGATGCGCACGATCGCTACGCGAACGTCGAGATCAGCTACCTGCTGACACGCCTCGAGCAGCACGAAGGAATCGTCATGCTCGCCAGCAACCTGCGGAAGAACGTCGACGAGGCGTTCGTCCGGCGCATGCACTTCATCGTCGACTTTCCGATGCCTGCGCTCGCCGAACGTTTCGCGCTGTGGGAGACGATTTGGCCGGAGCGCGCGCCGCGGGCCGACGATCTGGACGTCCGTTTTCTGGCCGCGCAATTCGAGCTGAGCGGCGGGCACATCAGGAATGCCGCACTCGCGGCGGCGTTCCTCGCAGCCGAACAGGGCTCGGCGATCACGATGGCGCACGTGATGGCGGCCGTCAGGCGGGAGTACCAGAAAATGGGCACCCTCGTCATGGATCAGTCTCGGTGGTCGCACCCGGCAGTCGCTGCGGCAACGGGTGAGCGCGTACAGGACGTTTCATGAGAGAGCGTGTCCTACATATTCCGGGATCGTCTCTCGGGAGCCGGCCCGCTTCCCGCGCCGCAGGTGCCGTGCGCGCGCATGCCGGAGTGCAGACACCCGTCGCAGACACGACGTCACACGTGCAACTGGTGCGGGCCTCCGTCGCAACGGGACACACGGTCGCCGTCGTGCGATCGCTGCAGCGGCAGTTCGGCAACGCGTACACGACAGACGTCGTGTCGTCGGCATTGAGCGGCGAACGGGAAACGGTTCCGCGCGCGGTCGAGTCGCGAATTCTCGCAGCGCGCGGCGGCGGCCAGCCGCTCGAGCCCGAACTGCGACGTCAGATGGAGGCGAGGTTCCAGTACGACTTCGGCGGGGTGCGGGTGCACACGGACCCCGCGGCAAACGAGGCGAGCCAGGCGGTGCAGGCCCGCGCGTTCACGCTCGGACGCGACCTGTTCTTCGATCGGGGCCAGTTCAACACGCGCAGCGGTGCCGGCCGCACCCTGCTCGCGCACGAGCTCGCGCACGTCGTCCAGAACGACGGGCGGCCCGTACAGACGCCGCTCACGTTGAGTACGCCGGGCGAGCCGGCCGAACGCGAGGCGGAGGTCGCCGCGCGCGAGAGCGACGCGATGGTCTCGGAACCCGCGCCGTCGAACGTCGTCCACCTGAAGTGCTCGTGCGAGACGCACGACCCGTCGGAGGAATGTGAGGAGTGCCGGCAGCGGCGGCAGACGACCGGCGTCGCGCGAGCGGCATCATCCAAGATCCAGCGCGACAAGGTGGCGAGTCCGTACCCGCTGATCGAGCCCGAGCAGATCACCGACGTCTACTGGGCCGAAATCATGGCGGAAAAGTGGGAGGACGTGGCGACACCGCTCGTCCTGGCGCTCTACACGCATCCGCGCCCCTTCTATTACATCGACCGCGCCATCGACGAAATCGGTTCCGCTCACGAGGACGAACTCGCGGCGGCATTCGTGAAACGTCTGACGGAGCCGCAACTCGATCGAATGGCGACCAGCTCCGCGGGGCGCGCCACGCTCACCAGGTTGTACGAAGCCATGATCACGGGCGACGTGTCGTCGTTCCAGCGCGAGCAGGCCGACAAGATCCTGGTCGCCAGGCTTCGACACATGTCGCCCGAGGACTACATCCGCGCGACGAAGCAGAACGCGCAGGGACGGCCGATCCGGATCTTCCCCGTGCGGTTCATGAGCCTGACGCCGTGGAAGCAGGAGGCGCCGCTCGACGCCAAGCTCGAAACCGGGGAAGACAAGAAGCTGCGGATCCGCGTCACGTATCCCGTGCGGGTCGAGTCGGACCGCATGTTCGCCGCCGAATGGAAGACGATTCCGCTGGTCTTCTCCGGCGGCGAGGTCCTGAGTCCGAATGAGATCGTCGGCATCAAGGATTACGAGAGCGGCGGCGGCCAGACCGTGTTCCTCCCGGCCCTCGCGCTGTTGGATTACGCCAACCGGGCCTCGCGATCGACGCTCGGCAAGATCGCGGACGTCGCGATGTTCGCGGCGACGTTTGGAACGTCGGGCGCCGTCGCCGGCGCGGGACGCCTGGGCAAGGTCCTGCTGTGGGCCGATCGCGTGGCCGACGTCATTCAGGTCGCATCGATCTTCGTCAACGAGAATCGCGACTGGATCGTCGAAACCTTCCCGAGAAGCGGCCCTGCGCTGATCCGCGCCGTCGAAGTGGCGAACTCCGCCGCCGCGATCTACGGCGTCGGCCGTCTCGCGGGCGCGGGGTTCACGATCGTCCGCGACTTGCGCCAGGCGTCGCGCGCCGCTCGCGAGGAGGCGAAGAACCTCGGGAAGCAGTTGAGCGAGCAGGAATCCACGATCCTGCGGCAGCTCGACGACAAGACCGACTCGCTCATCAGGGACGTCGAGGCGGAAGAAGCGAAGAAGGCGCAGGCCATCGGCGGGAAGACGCAGGAGCCCGCCCCCGTCGCGGAGCGGCCTGCCGCTGCCAAGAAAAAGGTTGAACCCGAAGCGCCACGGCAACCCGCCAAACGTGGTGCGCCCGTCGACGAACTGGAAGCCACGGCGAAACGCACCGGGATACCAACTCTGAAGGACGAGGTCGCCGAGCTTCGGACGAAGTCCGTAGCCCCCGACGCGGTCGGCGAACCGGCCAACGCGAACTTCGACGCCGAGATGGATGCGGGCGGCCACCGGTTCGAACGACAGAAGCGGACCCGCACCTGGTGCCGCCACTCCGATGGGACGTGCGAGCTGAATCTCGGAAAGCAGTTGAACGACGACACCGATCGGGCGCTGAGGAAGAAGCGCCGCCGGAAGCTCGAGGGTCAGGCAGAAAGGGAAGCGGCCCAGGCTGAGAAGGAAGCCAAGGCCGCAGCGAAGGCCGCGCAAAAGCAGCAGATCAACGAGGCAAAGAAGAAGGTCCAGCAACAGATCGAAGCAAAGCGCGATACGCAGCTGGCGATCTACCAGGACATCGAAGAGGCGACCAAATCCGGCCAGCGCCGGATGAGCGACACCGAGCGCGCCGTCGTCACGAAGGAGAAGGACGAGCTCGCCCGGGAGGCCAGGCAGACGATCGCGGAGAAGACCGGGCTGCAGAAGCGCCTCGAGGATCTGGAAATCTCGCCGTACGAGCGCGCGCGCGCGTATTCGTACTCGGACGACGCTGCGCGTGAGGTCGTCGCACGCGGCGGCGGCCTCGACGAGATGTCGGGCAAAGTCTTGAGGGAGCCCAGCATCGATCACCTCGTGCCGGTCGATGACATCGTGCTGATGAAGGGCTATACCGAACTCCCGTGGGCCAAGCAGCAACTGGTCCTCAGTAGGACCGACAACCTCCGCTTGATGGAAAAGGGAGCAAATTCGTCGAAAGGAGCCAAACGCTGGTCGAAGTGGCCGGAGGGTCGGCGCATCTATGGAGACAAGGTCTGGCGCGCGATGGTCACCGAAGAGGGTAGGATGCGCCGCCTCATCGAAGAGCAGATCGCGGGGCTGCTCAAGGGCCGGAGCTCCTGATGCTCGACGATCTCGATCGCACGCTGAAAACGTTGCTCGAGAGCGAGCTGCCGCCACTGCTGCGCCAGCAGGCCTCGATCACCTTTGCCGCGCCCGACGGCAAATTCCCGACGCCGACGGTCTCGCTGCCGGCGATCGATCTCTTCTTGTACGACGTTCGTGAGAACCGCGATCTTCGGAGCAACGAACCCGTGCTCGAGCGCACGGCCGACGGCCACACGCTGAAGCAGCAGGCGCCGGTCAGAGTGGACTGCTCGTACCTCGTGACGGCCTGGGCGACCGACGGCCACGAGGCGGCGGCGAGCGAGCACGCGCTGCTCGGAGAAGTGCTCCGCGTCCTGTTGCGAACGCCTGCCATTCCCGCCGGGCACCTTCAAGGTGCGCTGCGCAATGACGCTGGCGCGCTGCCGCTCGTCTCGCTGCAACCGGGAAGGCTGCAGAGCGTCGCGGAGCTCTGGCAGGCCGCGGGGAATCGACCGAAGGCAACGCTGCATCTCACGGTGACCGTACCCGTGTGGCCGCAGGAACCATCGGAGGTGCAGGTCGTGATCGAGCGCGTGCTCGAGATGAAGATCGGCACGGCCACGGCGCGATGATCGCAGGGGCCACGCAGCCTGGCTGGTTAGAGGTGCACGGTATCGATGTCGCGGTTCCTCGCGCGAACGGAGGGTAACGAGCATGCCCGAGTATCTGTCGCCCGGAGTGTATGTGGAAGAAGTGGCCTCTGGGGTGCAGGCCATCGTCGGCGTCGGTACGAGCACGGCCGGGTTCATCGGCACATTTGGCGGGGACACGGTGACGGTGCTCTCGCCGAATCCGGACTACGACCCGACGGCGAAGGCGCCCGAAACGGCGGCGCCCAAGGAAGAGCGTCCGGCCGGCGCGCGCGGAGGAAGGGGTGCTGCGGACACATCCAATCCCAGAGCGCTCCCGTACCGAAGCACCAGCGTTCCGGTGCCGCCAGCCGGTGAAGTGCGGCTGTGCACGAACTTCAGCGAGTTCAAGCGCGAGTTCGGCGACTTCTCCACCGACGCGGGGCAGAGCAGCCTCGCACACGCCGTGTTCGGGTTCTTCAACAACGGCGGACGGCGCTGCTATGTCACTCGGGTGGCCGATCCGGGCGCGATCAATACGGCCCTCGAGAAATTCGAGGCTATCGACGAGATCGCGATCGTTGCGGCGCCGGGTGTGACCGACGCCGCCGCGCGGGATGCCATCCTCTCGCACTGCGAGCGCACCGGCGATCGGTTTGCGATCCTCGATAGTCCGGCGGACGCACCGCCCACCGACGCGATGCTGCCGGCAACGTCCAAGAACGGCGCTTTCTACTATCCCTGGATCGGCGTCTTCGACCCGGTGGAAAAGCTGCAGCGCCCGGCGGGAACCGGGTTGCGCCTCGTTCCGCCGAGCGGGCACATCGCGGGCATCTACGCACGGGTGGACAGCGAACGCGGCGTGCACAAGGCGCCTGCCAACGAAGTGGTGCGCGGAGCGATCGGGCTCGCGTTCGCGGTGAGCAAGGCGCAGCAGGCTGGCCTCAACCCGCGAGGCATCAACTGCATCCGTGACATGAACGGCGGCATTCGCGTGTGGGGTGCGCGAACGGTCGGCGGCGACGCCAACGGCGAGTGGAAATACGTCAACGTCCGGCGCCTGTTCCTGTTTCTCCGGGAGTCCATTGACGAAGGTACGCAGTGGACGGTCTTCGAGCCGAACGACCGTGCCCTGTGGGCCAAGATCACGCGCAACGTGACAGCGTTCCTGACCGGCGTGTGGCGTGCCGGCGCGCTGTTCGGCGCGACACCCGAGGAAGCGTTCTACGTGAAGTGCGACGCGGAGACCAATCCACTAGCCGAGCGCGAGCTCGGACGGGTCATCACCGAAGTCGGCGTCGCGATGGTGCGGCCTGCGGAGTTCGTGATCTTCCGCGTCAGCCAGTGGACGGGACCCGAGCCGCGATGACACCCTTCGACATACCGGGCGTCTACGTCTCCGACGTTCCGGCGCGTTCGACGCGTGCCCTGACGACCGGCGTGCCTGTTTTCCTCGGCTACGCCTCCAGCGGACCCGTCGCGACGGACCGCGGAGCGGCCGACCCGTTGTCCGCAACCACCGGGCTGAGGTCGTGGGCGGACTTCGTCCAGCACTACGGCGCGAGTCGCAACGACGCGTACCTCGAGGCTGCTGTTCGCGGATTTTTCGAGAACGGGGGCACGGCGTGCTACGTGCTCCGCCTGGCCGATGACGGGGCATTCAAGGATGCGGTCGGCAAGGCGCTCGACGTGCTCGAGCGAATCGACGGCGCGGACCTGGTGTGCATTCCGGACGCAGCACTTCATCCTGATGATGCGCTGGCCGCGCAGCAGCTCGTGCTCGATCGGATCGCGGCGGACCATCGGATGGCGCTCCTCGATTCGCTGCCGGGTCATGCGCTCGACGAAGCGGTGCGACAGCGGCAGCAGCTCCGGGGCGCCACGTCTGAGGGAGGCCTCGCGCGCGCGCGGAACGGGGCGCTCTATTTTCCATGGGTGCACGTTCCGCAGGCCGGCGGGTCGACACGCCCGGTGCCGCCGTGCGGGCACGTTGCAGGAATGATCGCGCGTACGGACCGGCAGGCCGGCGTGTTCAAGCCGCCCGCGAACGAGGCGATCGAGGGCGTGGTCGATCTCGATGCCGACGTCGGCGTCGCCGAGCAGCGGCAGCACGACCCTGACGCCGTCGTGAATTGCCTTCGGGCGCTTCCCGGACGCGGCATCCGCGTATGGGGCGCGCGCACGACGAGCGGCGAACCGGACTGGCGCTACGTCAACGTCCGCCGGCTCGTCTTGACGCTCGCGCGCTGGTTCGAGCTGCTGATGGCCGACGTCGTCATGGAGCCGAACGGCCCCGCGCTCTGGACGCGGATCCGCCGCGAAGTGAACGACTACCTGTTCAAACTGTTCCGA
>JAICSD010000418.1 GCA_025937075.1 Vicinamibacteria bacterium
TCTCCTCGGCGATGTGCTCCTTGCCGGTGCCGGTCTCGCCGATGAACAGCACCGGCGATGGGTCGGCCGCGACGCGCGCCACCGAAACGCGCAAGCTGCGCGTGGCCGGCGCCTGGCCCGGGACCGCGTCCCGCAAGCGCGAACCTCCCACGGCGGGCCTCGTGCGCTCCCGTGAACGCGCCGCGCACGTGGCCGAAGAGCTCCGATTCGAGCAATGTCTCGGGAATGGCCGCGCAGTTCACCTTGATGAGCGGCATGTCGCGCTGGGCGCTGCGATGGTGGATCAGCCGGGCCACCATCTCCTTGCCCGTGCCGGTCTCGCCCGTGATGAGCACCGTGCTCTTGGTCTGCGCGACAATGTCGGCGCGCTGCAGCACCTCCTGCATGGCGCGCGTGCGGCCGACGATGCCGTAGTGATTGAATTCCTCGTCGCGCTCGCTGAGCAGATAGCCGTGCTGCGTCCGCAGCCGATGGTGGTCCAGCGCGCGCCCCACGACGACGAGCAGCTCGTCGACCTCGAACGGCTTCTGGAGGTAATCGAACGCGCCGAGCTTCATCGCCTCGATCGCGCTCTCGATCGTCGCGTGCGCGGTCATCATGACAATCTGCGGACGCTCGCCGCCAGGCGCGGACCCGACGAGCTCGCGAATGAGATCGAGTCCCGTCAGCTCGGGCATCAGGTTGTCGACGATCAGCACGTCGAAGAAGCGGCGCGCGAGCAGCCGCTGCGCTTCGCGCGGGCTCTCGGTCGCGAGCACCTCGTGCCCCTCTTCGCGCAGGGCCTGCGCGAGCGCCTCGCGGATCTTCGCTTCGTCGTCGACCAGGAGTATGGATGCGTTGACAGTCATGCGGCAGTCGAGTGGAGCGGCAGCTCGATGCGGACCTCGGTTCCACGATCGGGCGCGCTGGCGACGGTAATGCGTCCCCCGAGCCCCTCCACGATATTGCGCGAAATCGCGAGGCCGATCCCGGTCCCCGTACGGCGCGTGGTGAAGTACGGGTCGAACACGCGCGGGAGGACGTCGGGCGGGATCCCTGGCCCGCGATCCTCGATCGTAATCGCGAGGTGCTCCTCGTCGAGCTTTTTCGTCTCCAGGCGGATGGGCGCGCAGGAACGCGGCATGTTCCCGTCGCCTCCCACCGCCTGAATCGCGTTGCCGAGGACGTTGACCAGCACCTGACGGAGGCGCTCCGCGTCGGTCGTGACCTCCCGGATCGCCGGATCCAGCGAGAGCTGCACGACGGGCTTCGCGCCATCGGCGGCAGCGGCGCGGACGGCGTCCGCCGCGACGGCGTTCAGGTCCGCGTGCGCCAGATCGAACTTGATGGGGCGCGCGAAATCGAGCACCTCCGTCACAATGCGGTTCAGACGCTCGATCTCTTCGTCGATGTCGCGCACCGCGGCGTGCATCCGTTCCGGTGGCACCTGCTCGCGGCGCAGCGTGCGCAGCGCGGTCTTGATGATCATGAGCGGGTTGCGGATTTCGTGTGCGACGACGGTCGAAAGGCGTCCGAGCGACGACAGCCGCTCGCGCTGCGTGACCTCGCGCTGGAACCGCTGGATCGAATCGGTCATCGTGTTGAAAGTCGTGGCGAGCAGCCGGGCATCCTCGTCGCTCCAGCGTTCGTCCGCAGGCACGGGGATGCGACGCGTGAGATCGCCCGTTGCCGCCATTTCCTTCATCGTGGCGGTGATCGTCCCCAGCGGACGCGTGACGCTGCGCGCGATCGCGTAGCTCAGGAGCGTAGCGGCCAGCACGGCGAACACGGCGATCGCGCCGAGCATGGTGTGGAGCGTGCGGAGAAAGCGCAGCCGTTCGGTGCGCGACTGCAGGATCAGCGCCGTGGGCGCGCCAGGCGTGCCCGCCGGCGCAATCGCCTGCGTGAGCGCGATGTACTCGTTGCCGTTCAGCGTAATTTCCGGCGTGATGCCGGAGCGCTCGAGGAGCGGCGTGAGCGACGGCCACAGCGGCTCCGGCAGCGTGGCAGCCTGAATGCGTCCGCGAGCGGCGAAGGCGACCTCGCTGTTCGTCAGCGCCTTCACGCGCGCGGCGGCTTCCGTGTCCATGCTGATGCCCCCCGTGAGCGTGCCGGCGATTTCGCGGCCGATGCCGATAGGCACCGACACGAACTGGAGAATCCCGTGCGCGCCCGGCCAGAAGCCCCGTGTCTCCCGATCCAGCGAAATGCCGCCGACGCCGGGAATCGACAGCAGCTCCGTGTCGGGCAGATCCGGCGCGCCGAAGCGGCTGAGGATGACGCCGTGGCGCGAGACGACGAACAAGTCCGCGTTCAGCGCTTCCTCGTACTCCTTCGCGATGTCGCGCACCGTATTGGGATCGTTCGTCGCGGCGGCAGCCTTCAGCTTCGGGAGATCCGCCACCAGCCTCGCCTCCGTCGCGAAGTGCTCGAACATCAGGGATCGGTACTCGCTGACGAGCGCCCCCGCTTCGTCGAGGCCGTGGCGCAGCTCCGCCTCGGCCTGCCGCGTCACAGCGACGTTGACGATCGCAATCGCGACGGCAATCGAGAGGACCGCCAGGAGCGCGGTTGCGAAGAAGATGCGGTTCGTGAGCGAGCTGAAGACCTTCATCGAATCGCAAAGTCCGCGTCGACGTCGCCGCCGGACGCAGGAATCGTCACGCTGCGCTTGGGCGCGTCGCCGCGGACGGTCTCGTTCCACACCACAACGTTGTAGGTCCCCGGCGGCACGTTCTCGAGGCGGTAGCGCCCGTCCTGGTCCGTGAGCGCGAAGTAGCGGTGCGCGAACACGATGATGAACGCGCTCATGTGCGAGTGGATTTCGCAGAACACGCGGACGATGCCGGGGGTGTCGAAGCGGACGGATCGCGAGTGGCCCGCCGCGTAGCGGCCCAGGTCGAACGAGTTCCCCTTCGACAGCGAGAACACGTTGTGATACTTGCGGTCGTTGTTCGGAAAGTCCACCGTTGTGCCGGCGACGATCGCCAGCACGTGCGGCGCGAACGCTTCGTTGCGCTGATCCATGCGCGCGTGCGGCTCGTCGCGCGTGTCGAACGCTGCCCGCGGCGCGGGATCGAGGTAGACGACGCTCTGCCGGCGATCGATCGGCGGGTGGAGCGGGCTCATACCAAGGGCGCCGACGTCGGGCCGGCGCTCCGGTCCGCCGAACCCGGCGCGCACGTCCACGCGGCCGCGAATGGTTCCGGTGGCAGCTCCCGCGGCACTTCCCGCGCGTCCCGACGGTGCGAATGCCAGCATCAGCGCCGCGCCGAGTATCACGTGCGTCGTCCAGGCGCGCATCTCAGAACCAGTACGAGATCTGCGCGGACGCGTACGTGCGGTCGCGCACGCGTCCGCCGTCGCGCCAGTTGTGCTGTACGACGCCGCGCAGCGTGACGTTGCGCTGCAGGTAGAAGCCGGCGCCCGCTTCGATCCGGCGGACGGGCGCATCCCAGGGCGTCGGGGCGCCGCCGAAGAAACGCTGGCCCGTGATGTCGGAGAACGTGAGAGCGTCGAGGCGCGCGGCGGCGAACAGCCGCGGCGTCAATCTATAGCGCGACTCGATGAACCCCGACGTGGCGCGAAGCGGAGCGGTGATTGCCGGTGCCGAGAGCGGCGGCAGCGTCCAGCGGCTGACAATCACCTCCGAACGCACGATCCAGTAGCCGCGCGAATATTCGGCGTCGAACCCGAACGCGGTCTGCGGGTAGTGGCCGGACGCGTACGGCCCAAGTCCGTCCTTCAGCGAGCCGTTCAGCCATTCGCCGTGCGCGGCCGACGCGCCGAGCACCAGACCGACGACTGGCTTCCACGCGGCGCGTCCCGAGATCTGACGTCCGCCGTTGTCGTCGCGCACGCGCGGATTCGACAGCGTGCCCGCGGTGACGGCGCCCGCGACCTCGACGTGCTGCGCGTCGAGCCGTGCTTCGATGCCCGTGTCCCACCGGTACGCGCTCACGAGCGGACTGCCGGGCGCGGGCGTCGTCGAACCGACGGGATAGCTGGCTTCCCAGCCGCGGGCGCGCATCA